>NZ_JBIVHB010000031.1:0-67332 GCF_044748965.1 Cupriavidus sp. NPDC089707 | reverse complement strand
GCGGCCACACTGCGCGTCAAAACCGAGCATCAACCACTGTACTACCGGTTCCTGGCGGCAAGCCGGCATGAGGGGCATGCAGTCATCTCTCCCGCAGGCGGGAGAGGGGAGAAAACACGTCACGCGTGGTGCGAGCCCAAAATCGGCCACAGCGAAGCCAGCAGCAGCACCGCCATCCCGACATTGAACGCGCGCAGCACCTTCGGCCGCGCCAGCCAGCGCCGCAGCGCCGAGCCGCACAACGCCCACATCGCCACGCTCGGCAGGTTCACCACCCCGAAGATCCCCGCCAGCAACAGCACGTTCAGCCACAGGTTGCCGTGCAGCACGTAGGTGCTGCACGCGCCCACCGCCATCACCCACGCCTTGGGATTGACCCACTGGAACGCCGCGGCGGCCAGGAAACCCATCGGCCGCCCGACGTTCTGGTCCTGCACGCCGCCGGCGGTGGCCAGCTTCCACGCCAGCCACACCAGGTAGACCGTTGCCGCGACGCGCAGCACCTGCCAGGTCCAGGGGAAGGCATGGAACAGCGATCCCAGTCCGAGCCCGACCAGCGCCACCATCAACGCAAAGCCGATGCTGATGCCCAGCACGTGCGGCACCGTGCGCGCAAAACCGAAGTTCACGCCCGAGGCAAGAACCATGGTGTTGTTGGGACCAGGGGTGATCGACGACACCAGCGCAAAGCCGGCAAAGGCGGCGAAGACACCGGTTCCGGCGGCGAATTGGGACACTTCCATGACTGACTCCAGGGCATTCAGGGAATCAGTCTACGGTCAGTTTGCGGTACAGTACCGGTACACTTTTTCAGCAAATTGCCGATACAGGATCGGCCCGGTTCAGTGCTGCTCCGGGCGCTGTACGAACCCCCATTCCCTGTAGCTCGCGCTGCCGGCAAGGCCCGCATTGGCCTCGCTGAAACCAAGCAGCAGACGGCGAGGTCACGCTTCGCTGCGATACGGCCGCTCGCGCAACCACTTCGTCGCAATCCACTTCTCGCCCGAGGCGACCGGCAGGCCGGCATGCAGCGTGCGCTCGTCCAGCATGCCGTCGGGCAGCAAGTAGCTGAAGTAGACCGCGTTGCCCTTTACAGGCGCCACCTCCAGCCCCAGCCGCGGGAACGCAGTGGCGCCGCCGGCCTCCGGCGTGTTCAGGTAGATCACCAGCGTTGCGATGCGCTGGCCGCCTACGGTCAGCTGGCGTGCCTCGCCCGGCCGTTGCGGATTGAAGTAATCGAAATGCGGCTGGTATTCCCCACCCGGCTTGTAGTTGAGGATCTGCAAGCCTTCACCGTGCTCGGCCGGCACGCCGGTGACCGCGGCGATACGCGCCTCGATGCGTTCGATCAGCGCATGCTCGCCCACCTGGAACATGGCGCCCATGCTGGTGCGGGCGTCGATCAGGTTCTCGTCGCCGGTGTCGGGGTTGACCACCGGCGAGCGCGCCAGCCGGCCGCGCGACAGCGCCACCAGCGCGTCGCATTCTTCGGCGCTCAACAGTTGCTGGTACAGCCGGATCTGCGGCGAGGCGAGCCGGAACAGGATCGGCACATGGCGATCGCCGCCGTCGGCCGTATAGGCTGCCGGGATGGTCTTGGGCTGAGACGCCGGCGTGCGCGCGGGCTCCGCCCTGGCTGGGCTATCCGCTGCGATGTCGGCACCGAACGCCGCCGCCACGGCCCGGCGCGCAAAGCTGTCGTCATAGCCCGAACGCAGCATCGACAACACCAGCGCGTCGGCGCCAAAGCCCTGCGCGACATGCCGGGCCAGCCATTGCTCGAGTTCGGGCGAGGATTCGGTATAGCCGGTATGGCCGGCCTTGCCGCCGGCAGCGGAGGCTTCGCGGATCATGACGGATTGGCGACGCGGCGCGGCGAGAAAGGATTGCGTTCCGGCGGGTCGGACGGCAGCGTGCGCGGAGCACGTGCCGGCGTATTGTCCGGATCGCCGGCGACGGTGACCGAAGCTTCGGAATACTGCCAGCGCTTCCACGCCGCCAGTACGGCATTGGGATACTCGGGGCGCCCGCGGCTACCGTTGTAGCGGCCCAGCGCCAGGTACAGGTCGCCCTGCTCGCGGTCGAGGTAATAGCGCAGGATGGTGCAGCCGTAGCGCAGGTTGCTCTGCAGGTGGAACAGCTTGCGCGGGTCGCTATCGCCGATGGCGCGGACCCAGAACGGCATCACCTGCATCAGCCCGCGCGCACCGGCCGAGCTGATCGCGTACTTGCGGAAATTGCTCTCGACCTGGACCAGGCCCAGCACCAGCGCGGGTTCCAGCCCGGCACGCTTGGCCTCGTAGTAGGCGACCTCGATCAGTTCCACGCGCACCTGCGGCTCGGGGATGCGCGTGGCCAGGCGAGAAGACATTTCGCCCAGCCACTTGAGGTAGGCGAGGCGCTCGCCGCCGGAAGCAAAGACCGGCCGCGTGGGCCGGTCGTCGGCAATCGCCGCGGCCAGCGCGCCGCGCACGGAATCCGCCAGGTCTTCTTCCTTCTGCGCGCCGGCTTGCGCGGCTACCGCGGCCAGCGCCAGCAACAACCCGCCGGCAAGGCGGCGGGCAGCGGGCATTGCGCGTGCGGCGCGCATCGGGCTCAGTTCGCCAGCTGGTTGCGCACGTGGCTGACCACGTCGGCCACGCTGACCGGGGTAGCCTGCGCGTCACGCCGGCCCTGGTACTCGACCTTGCCTTCCTTCAGGCCGCGGTCGCCCACCACCACGCGGTGCGGCACGCCGATCAGTTCCCAGTCGGCGAACATCACGCCCGGGCGCTCGCCGCGGTCGTCGATGATGACGTCGACGCCGGCAGCCAGCAGCTCGGCGTGGATGCGATCGGCCTCGGCCTTGACGGCTTCGGAGCGGTCGTAGCCCACCGGGCAGATCACCACTTCGAACGGCGCGATCGCCGCCGGCCAGATGATGCCGCGCTCGTCGAAGTTCTGCTCGATCGCTGCACCCAGGATACGGGTGACGCCGATGCCGTAGCAGCCCATCTGCATCGGCTGGGTCTTGCCGTTTTCGTCCAGGAAGGTGGCGTTCATCGATTCCGAATAACGCGTGCCCAGCATGAACACGTGGCCCACCTCGATGCCGCGGCAGATCTCCAGCGTGCCCTGGCCGTCCGGCGAGGCATCGCCCACGACCACGTTGCGCAGGTCGGCGACGATCGGCTCGGGCAGGTCGCGGCCCCAGTTGACGCCGGTGAAGTGGTAGTCGCGGTAGTTGGCGCCGCAGACAAAGTCGCTCATGTTGGCAACGGTGCGGTCAGCCACCACCTTGACCGGCTTCTTCATGTCGATCGGACCAAGGTAGCCCGGGGGCGAGCCGAAGGCGTCGACGATCTCGTTCTCGGTGGCAAAGCGGAAATCGGCCAGCCCCGGCACCTTGGAGGCCTTGACCTCGTTCAGCTCATGGTCGGCGCGGATCAGCAGCAGCCAGATCTGGGCGCCGGCTTCGGTGTCCGTGGCCAGCACGATCGACTTGACGTTGCGCTCCAGCGGGATGTTGAGGAATTCGGCCACCTGCTCGCACTTGACCTTCTCCGGCGTGAAGGTCTTGACCAGGTCTTCCGTGGGTGCGGCGCGCTCCGCCACCAGCGGCAGCGCCTCGGCGGCCTCCATGTTGGCGGCGTAGGCCGAGGTCGGGCAGTAGACGATGGCGTCTTCGCCGGTGTCGGCGATCACGTGGAATTCATGCGAACCCGAACCGCCAATGGCACCGTTGTCGGCGGCCACGGCGCGGAACTCCAGCCCGAAGCGGCGGAAGATGCGCACATAGGCGTCATACATGTTCTCGTACGACTTGCGCAGGCCATCGGTGTCGCGGTCGAAGGAGTAGGCGTCCTTCATGGTGAACTCGCGGCCGCGCATGATGCCGAAGCGCGGCCGGCGCTCGTCGCGGAACTTGGTCTGGATCTGGTAGAAATTGAGCGGCAGCTGCTTGTAGCTGCGGATCTCGCTACGGGCGATGTCGGTCACCACCTCTTCCGAGGTGGGCTGCACGGCGAAGTCACGCTCGTGGCGGTCCTTCAGGCGCAGCAGTTCGGGGCCCATCTTGTCCCAGCGGCCGGTCTCCTGCCACAGCTCGGCCGGCTGGATCACCGGCATGGACATTTCCACCGCGCCGGCGCGGTTCATCTCCTCGCGCACAATGTTCTCTACCTTGCGGATCACGCGCAGCCCGATCGGCATGTAGCTGTAGATGCCGGCGCCCAGCTTCTTGATCATGCCGGCGCGCATCATCAGTTTGTGCGACACGATCTCCGCGTCGGCGGGCGCTTCCTTGAGGGTGGAAATGAAGAATTGCGAGGCTTTCATCCGTAGCTTTCTCTCGAGGCCGCAACGCCGGCCCGGCCAATTCCGGGAGCGGCGGCACTGATTTGTCGCGCACGCGCCTGAAACTGCCCTTCTGCTCGGGAAAACCAGCATCCCCCAGCCAGAGCCCAGCTGCGCGCTTCCTTTATAATCAGCGTAATTCTAAAGGATTCGAGGTGCAGTCATGCTCGATCGTGAAGGCTTTCGCCCGAACGTCGGCATCATCCTCCTCAACGCACGCAACGAGGTTTTCTGGGGCAAGCGCATCGGCGAACACTCCTGGCAGTTTCCGCAGGGCGGCATCAAGTACGGCGAGACGCCGGAACAGGCCATGTACCGCGAACTGCATGAGGAAACCGGCTTGCTCCCGGAGCACGTCAGGATCGTTGGTCGCACACGCGACTGGCTGCGTTACGAGGTGCCGGACAAGTTCATCCGCCGCGAGATCCGCGGCCACTACAGGGGCCAGAAACAAATCTGGTTCCTGCTCCGCATGGCGGGCAGGGACTGCGATATTCACCTGCGGGCAACCGACCATCCGGAGTTCGATGCCTGGCGCTGGAGCCACTACTGGGTGCCGCTGGATGCGGTGATCGAATTCAAGCGCGATGTCTACCAGATGGCGCTGACGGAACTGTCGCGCTTCCTGAACCGGCATCCGCGCGTGCCGCTGAGCCCCTATGGCACGCATGCGCATGGCCGCCATGGCGGCGGGCAGCGCGGTATCCCGCCCGCGGTCGCCGGCCAGCCGTCAAGGCCCGCCGATGGCGGCAGCGTGGCAGCGCAAGAAACTGTTTCGCCGGCGGCGCCGGTTACCAACTCACGGAGTACTGATGACTAGTTGCACCGGCCCGGGCCGCCGCGGCGGCCTGACCGCTGCCGGCCTGCTGCTTGCCGCCGCCACGCTGGCGCTGGCGGGCTGCAAGACCACCGGCAAGGAGATGGCGGAAGAAGAAAGCACCTGGCTCAGCCCCTTCGCGCCCAAGACCTTCGAGGAAGCCAAGGCGATGCTGCCGGCGCCGCCGCAGGATGCCAACCTGGTGCCGTTCTCGGTTTCCGGCACCGGAACGCTGTCGTTTGCAGTGGACAGCAAATCGGTCTCAGTGGGCAAGGACAACGTGGTGCGCTACACCGTGGTCACCACCAGCCAGACCGGCGCCCGCAACGTGACCTTCGAAGGCATGCGCTGCGACGCGTTCGAGCGCAAGCTTTACGCCACCCTGCCCAAGGGCGCCACCGAATGGGTGCCAAACACCAGCGACTACGGCGAGGCCTGGCACCGCATGGAAACCGGCGTGCGCAATGCCTATGCCGCCACGCTGGCCATCGAGTTCTTCTGCGAAGGCCGCACGGTGGCCGGCAAGCCGGAAGAGATGGTGCGCGAACTGCAATCGCGCGCGCCCAGCCGCCGCTGAGCCGGGCTGCATCGGGATAGAAAAACGGCGGGACTGCCCAGGCAGTCCCGCCGTTTTTGCTGGGGCGCTCAGTGGCGCTCAGTGGCGCCCTGGCGCCGCTCAGACCAGCACAAGGTTGTCGCGGTGGATCAGCTCGGGCTCGTTCAGGTGGCCCAGCACCGATTCGATCTCCGACGAAGGCTTGCGCGCGATCAGCCGCGCCTCGGCGCTTGAATAGTTGGTGATGCCGCGCGCCACTTCCTTGCCCTGCGGGTCGACGCAGGCGATCACCTCGCCGCGGGCGAATTCGCCCTGCACCTCGACCACGCCGATCGGCAGCAACGACTTGCCGCCGCCGGTCAGCTTCTCGACCGCGCCGCTGTCGATCACCACGCGTCCGCGCAGCTGCAGGTGGTCGGCCATCCACTGCTTGCGCGCGGTGAGCCGGCCGGTCGGCGCCAGCAGCTGGGTACCGATGGCCTCGCCCGCGGCCAGCCGCTCAAGCACGTTGGACTCGCGCCCGGAGGCGATGGTGGTGTGTGCGCCGGACTTGGCGGCGCGCTTTGCCGCCAGGATCTTGGTCAGCATGCCGCCGCGCCCGATCGACGTACCGGCGCCACCGGCCATCGCTTCCAGTTCGGGCGTGCCGGCCATGGCCTCGTCGACGAACTGCGCCGCGGGATCCTTGCGGGGATCGGCAGTGTACAGGCCGCGCTGGTCGGTCAGGATCACCAGCGCGTCGCCTTCGATCAGGTTCGTGACCAGGGCGCCGAGCGTATCGTTGTCACCGAACTTGATTTCGTCGGTGACCACGGTGTCGTTCTCGTTGATGATCGGCACCACACCCAGCGACAGCAGCGTCAGCAGCGTGGAACGCGCGTTCAGGTAGCGCTCGCGGTCGGCCAGGTCGGCGTGGGTCAGCAGCACCTGCGCGGTGCGGATGCCGTAGCGCGTGAACTGGCTTTCATAGACCTGTGCCAGGCCCATCTGGCCGACGGCGGCGGCAGCCTGCAGCTCGTGGATTTCGTTCGGCCGGCGCACCCAGCCCAGGCGCTGCATGCCTTCGGCGATGGCGCCGGAGCTGACCAGCACCACTTCCTTGCCCGCCACGCGCAGTTTGGCGATCTGCGATGCCCAGCGGGCGATGGCGTCGTGGTCCAGTCCCTTGCCATCGTTGGTGACCAGGCTGGAGCCGACTTTGACGACGATGCGCTTTGCCTGCGCGATGACCGATTGCATGGCGGGAATCCTGTCTCCGGAATTCGTTTTTAACCGTTGGTCTTGATTATGCCTCGCGCTCGTCCTGGTCGACGTTATGCAGCCGATCGTCGAGCCGGATGTCCGGTTCGGCCAGTGCCGCGGCCTCTTCGGCCTTGATCGCCGCCAGGTGGTCCTTGATCGCGTAGATCAGCTCGCGGCAGCCTTCGCCGGTCAGCGCCGAGATATGGAACACAGGACCCTTCCACTTGTAGCGCTTGACGAAGTCCTTCACCTTCACCGCGCGCTCGTCCTCGGGCACCACGTCGAGCTTGTTCAGCACCAGCCAGCGCGGCTTCTCATACAAGGTCTCGTCGTACTTCTTCAGCTCGTTGACGATGGCCTTGGCCTCGGCGACCGGATCGACCGCCTCGTCGAACGGCGCCAGGTCGACGATATGCAGCAGCAGGCCGGTGCGCTGCAGGTGGCGCAGGAACTGGTGGCCCAGGCCCGCGCCCTCGGCGGCGCCTTCAATCAGCCCGGGGATGTCGGCAACCACGAACGACTGCTCATGGTCCACGCGCACCACACCCAGGTTGGGATGCAGCGTGGTGAACGGATAGTCCGCCACCTTGGGGCGCGCGTTGGAAATATGCGAGATAAAGGTCGACTTGCCGGCATTGGGCATGCCCAGCAGGCCGACGTCGGCCAGTACCTTCAGCTCGAGCTTGAGCATGCGGCGCTCGCCCGGCTTGCCGTCCACCTGCTGGCGCGGCGCGCGGTTGGTACTGGACTTGAAATGCAGGTTGCCCCAGCCGCCCATGCCGCCTTCGGCCAGGCACACGCGCTGGCCATGCTCGGTCAGGTCGGCGATGACCTCGCCGGTGTCCATGTCGGAGATCAGCGTGCCGACCGGCATGCGCAGCGTGATGTCGTCGCCCGCCGCGCCGTAGCAGTCGGAGCCACGGCCGTTCTCGCCATTCCTGGCGACGTGCTTCCTGGCGTAGCGGAAGTCGATCAGGGTATTGATATTGCGGTCCGCCTGCGCGAACACACTGCCGCCGCGGCCGCCGTCGCCACCATCCGGGCCGCCGAAGGGCACAAACTTTTCGCGCCGGAACGAGGCGCTGCCATTGCCGCCGTTGCCGGCGATGGCTTCGATTCGGGCTTCGTCGATGAACTTCATGATGGGTTTTCCGTGATGGATCGGCAGATCGGGGGCCGGCGTAGTTTACTTCGCCAGAAAAGAAAAAGCCCCGCAAGCGTTGCGGGGCCTTTCATCCTGCAAAGGCTGTTATCAGGCCGCCGGGACGACGCTGACTTGCTGCTTCTTGGCAGGGCCCTTGACGGCGAACTGCACGTGGCCGTCAACCAGGGCGAACAGCGTGTGGTCCTTGCCCACGCCGACGTTGTCGCCGGCATGCACGCGGGTACCGCGCTGGCGGATGATGATGCCGCCGGCGTTGATGGCCTGGCCACCAAACACCTTCACGCCCAGACGCTTCGATTCGGAATCACGGCCGTTCCGCGTGGAACCGCCGCCTTTTTTCTGTGCCATGTCTTACTCCTGTCGCTTTACCGGATTACGCTCGATCGATCAGGCAACGATCGCTTCGATGCGCAGTTCGGTGTAATTCTGACGATGGCCCTGACGCTTCTGGTAGTGCTTGCGACGGCGCATCTTGAAGATCTTCACCTTGTCGTGACGACCCTGGGAGATAACGGTAGCCTTGACGGAAGCCCCGCTAACCAGCGGCGTACCAAACTTGATTTGGTCGCCGGCGCCCACCGCGAGCACCTGGTCGAGCGTGATTTCTGCGCCAATGTCTGCCGGTATCTGTTCTACTTTAAGTTTTTCGCCAGCAGCAACCTTGTATTGCTTGCCGCCGGTTTTTACGACCGCGTACATTGTCGAACCTCTCGGATGTGAATAAAACGCCGAACCCGCGCGATGCGGGGCCCGGTTATCTCCCGCCGGCAAAGACCCGCAACGCGAGCGACTACCGGAGGAAACCGGGAATTGTAAACGAGGTCAGGGAAAAGCGCAAAGAAAACAGGCACATAGCCCGTTAGCGGCGCGGCCGGCACAATTCGCGGCGGCTCGACTCAGGTCAGATCGGCGAGAAGGAATCCCGCCAGTGCGGCAAACGCCACCCACCACGCGGTGCGGCGCAATTGGCGGCGGGGTACGGGCTTGTCCATGCCCGCATTATAGTGGCGCCGGCCGCCGTCGCCGCTGCGCGCATACCCGTAGCCGCCGCCCGGCAAGAATGCGGGGCATGCGTAGAACGCCGCGCGCATCGCATATAATCGTGCGGTTTTGCGTAACGGTGATCATCTTGTCCCAGCCTTCCGCCACTGCCTTGCTTGCCCCGGTCGCTGCAGACATGCGCGCGGTTGATGCTGTCATCCGCCAGCGGCTGTCTTCCGAAGTCCCCCTGATCGAACAGATCGGCGAATACATCATCGGTGCCGGCGGCAAGCGCCTGCGCCCGGTGATCCTGCTGCTGACGGCGCGCGCGCTGGGCCATGACGGCAACCGGCACCACGAGCTTGCCGCCGTCGTGGAGTTCATCCACACCGCCACGCTGCTGCACGACGATGTCGTCGATGAATCCGAGTTGCGCCGCGGCCGCGACACCGCCAACGCGGTGTTCGGCAATGCCGCCAGCGTGCTGGTCGGCGACTTCCTCTACTCGCGCGCGTTCCAGATGATGGTCGATGCCGGCAGCATGCGCATCATGGAAATCCTGTCCAACGCGACCAACGTGATCGCCGAGGGCGAGGTGCTGCAGCTGCTGAACATGCACGACCCCGACGTCACCGTCGAGCGCTACCTGCAGGTAATCCGCTACAAGACCGCCAAGCTGTTCGAGGCCGCCGCCCAGCTTGGCGCGGTGCTGGCCGGCGCCGACGCACAAATGGAAGAAGCCGCCGCCGAATATGGCCGCCGCATCGGCACCGCCTTCCAGCTGATCGACGACATGCTCGACTACACCGCGAGCGCAGAGCAGATGGGCAAAAACGCTGGCGACGACCTGCGCGAAGGCAAACCCACGCTGCCGCTGCTGCACCTGCTGGAGCATGGCACCGAGGAACAGCGCCAGCTGGCGCGCGACGCCATCGTGCAGGGCGGCACCGAACACTTCGACGCTGTCTTCGCGGCGATCCACGCCAGCGGCGCGCTCGACGTCACCTTCGAGGCCGCGCGCCAGGAAGCGGAAGCCGCCGAGCGGGCCGCTCAGCAATTCCCGGGTTCCGCACTGAAGGAAACGCTGATCCAGCTCTGCGCGTTCTCGCTGCAGCGGCAGTCGTAGGATTCCCGCCCCCCTTCCATTTCAGCATAAACGCTGTTATAGTTACCTTCTTTGCTGCTGACGCCCGGCGCCGGCAAGCAAGAACAAATCGGGGTGTAGCTTAGCCTGGTAGAGCGCTACGTTCGGGACGTAGAGGCCGGAGGTTCGAATCCTCTCACCCCGACCAGATTTAAAAGCCGAATCAACGAAAGTTGATTCGGCTTTTTGTCTTTCTGGCCTGCGGCTCTTCAGCCCTTGATTGCCTTGCGCTGTCGCTTGAGACTGAGGCATTCCTCAAATCGCCAGCAACGACGGCTCGCGCGCTCCCCGCAGGCACCGCCGCCCCCGCGCAGGTAGGGTTGCGCCCGTGTCGCACAAATGCCAACACGTCCCGCCATCGCCTTTACAAAAAGTGACCCCAGCGGCAAACTGCCCCGATCCCAAGACGTGGGACTGTCTCGTCCAGCCCTGGCCGGCGGCAGCCACTGTCCAACCACTGCGCACCTGTCATGACACTCGGTCTTGCCCTGGCCCAGAGCCGGCGTATCGCGCCCGCCCTGCTTGCTCAGCTGGAGCAGGCCGCGCGTGAAAAGCAGTCACAGCTGATCGACGAGATCGTCGGCAGCGGCACCATGAGCGCGCACGACCTGGCGCTGTTCGCCGCGGACAAGTACCAGCTGCCGCTGCTGGACCTGAACCAGTACAACCTGACCAAGGTGCCGCCGGGGCTGGCGGGCAACCGCGAATTTCATGCTCATCGCCTGCTGCCGCTGGGTCGCCGCGAGAATCGGCTGGTGCTCGGGATGTCCGATCCGTCCAACCAGGCCGGCCTGGACGCGATCAAGGAAAAGTACAAGCTGCCGGTCGAAGCGGTGGTGGTCGAGCACGACAAGCTGATGAAGCACGTGCGCTCCGCCGGCGAGGCGCTGGGCACGCTGAAGAACATCTCGCCGGTGCAGGCCGAGCGCAAGATGATCGAGTACGACCCGGTGGCGGCCGCTGGCGCGCAGCGCAACCGCACTGCCGCCGATGCCATCGATGACGCCCCCGTGGTGCGCTTCCTGCAGAAACTGCTGACCGAAGCCTTCCATCGCGGCGCGTCCGATCTCCATTTCGAGCCGTTCGAAACCTTCTACCGGATCCGATTCCGTGTGGACGGCGTGCTGCAGGAGGTGGCCAGGCCGCCGCTGGATATCCGCGACAAGATCGCCACCCGCATCAAGGTGCTGTCCCGGCTGGATATTTCTGAAAAGCGCGTGCCGCAGGACGGCCGCATGAAGCTGCTGATCGCGTTACCCAAGGAGACGAAGGACAACAAGGACAGCAAGGACGCGAAGGACCCCAAGGACAAGGACGCCAGGGAAACGGTCGAGAAAGCCGTCGATTTCCGCGTCTCGACGCTGCCGACGCTGTTCGGCGAGAAGATCGTGATGCGGATCCTGGAATCGTCGAGCGACAAGCTCGACATCGACCAGCTCGGCTACGAGCCACAGCAGAAGGCGCTGCTGCTGGACGTCATCAAGCGCCCGTACGGCATGGTGCTGGTGACTGGCCCCACCGGCAGCGGCAAGACGGTGTCGCTGTACACCTTCCTGAACCTGCTGAACCAGGGTGACATCAATATCTCGACCGCCGAGGATCCTGCCGAAATCCAGCTGCCCGGGATCAACCAGGTCAACGTCAACGACAAGGCCGGGCTGACCTTTGCCGCGGCGCTGCGCTCGTTCCTGCGGCAGGATCCGGACGTCATCATGGTCGGCGAAATCCGCGACCTGGAAACCGCCGATATCTCGATCAAGGCCGCGCAGACCGGCCACCTGGTGCTGTCGACGCTGCACACCAATGACGCGCCCACCACGCTGACGCGGCTGATGAACATGGGTGTGGCACCGTTCAACATTGCTTCCAGCGTGCTGATGATCACAGCGCAGCGGCTGGCGCGGCGGCTGTGCACCTGCAAGCGCGCCGGCGAGCTGCCGCGCGAGACGCTGCTGGATGCCGGCTTCCGCGAACCGGATCTGGATGGCAGCTGGCAGCCCTATCACCCGGTCGGGTGCGAGCGCTGCAGCGGCAGTGGCTACAAGGGCCGCTGCGGCATCTACCAGGTCATGCCGATCACCGAGGCAATGCAGCAGATCATCCTGTCGCACGGCACCGCCCTGCAAATCGCCGAGCAGGCGCGCAAGGACGGCGTGCTATCGTTGCGCGAGGCTGGGCTGATGAAGGTCAGGCAGGGCGTCACGTCACTCGAAGAGGTGCTGGCGACCACGAATACATAGCAAGTCAGTCAGGTCACAACGTAAATACAAGACGTACCAGAAGCGTCATTTACACCGGGGGTCAACAACATGGCGACGCGCGCACCAGCGGCGGGCGCCCGGACGGCAGCACCGTCGCGGGCAAAATCAGGAAAGGGGCGCAAGGCCCCCACCCAGTACATCTTTGAATGGGAAGGCAAGGACCGCAAAGGCAAGACCTTTACCGGCGAACTGCGCGCGGAGAGCCAGGCCGAGGTCACCGCCACGCTGCGCAAGCAGGGCCTGACCATCGTCAAGCTCAAGAAGCGCAAGGCCGCGCGCGGGCGCAAGATCACCGAGAAGGACATCGCCTACTTCACCCGGCAGCTGTCGACCATGCTCAAGGCGGGGATTCCGCTGCTGCAATCGATCGACATCATCGCGCGCGGGCACGCCAATCCCAACTTCACCCAGCTGCTCTCCGAGATCCGCTTCGATATCGAATCGGGCAGCAGCATGGCGGCGGCGTTCCGGCGACAGCCGAAGTACTTCGACACGCTCTACTGCAACCTGATCGATGCGGGCGAACAGGGCGGTATCCTGGACGCACTGCTGGAGCGCCTGTCGCTCTACATGGAAAAGACCATCGCGCTGAAGGGCCAGATCAAGTCGGCGATGATCTACCCGATCGCGGTGCTGACGGTGGCCTTTGCCGTCACCGTGATCCTGATGCTGTTCGTGATCCCGGCGTTCAAGGGCGTGTTCTCCAGCTTCGGCGCCAACCTGCCCGCGCCGACGCTGCTGGTGATCGCCATTTCAGACTTTTTCGTGCAGTACTGGTATCTGGTCATCGGAACGCCGGTGGCCGGCATCACGTTCTACCTGCGGGCACGCAAGAAATCGGAGAAAGTGCAGCGCTGGTCCGACCGTGCGCTGCTGAAGCTGCCGATCTTCGGCAGCCTGTTCCGCAAGGCGGTGATTGCGCGCTGGACGCGTACGCTGGCGACCATGTTCGCCGCCGGCACGCCGCTGGTGGAGTCGATGGAGTCTGTGGCGGGCGCCGCCGGCAATTGGGTCTACTACGATGCCACGCGCGAGATCGAACAGTCGGTGCGCATCGGTACCAGCCTGACCAACGCCATGCAGGCCACGCACGTGTTCGACAACATGGTGCTGCAGATGACGCAGATCGGTGAAGAATCCGGCGCGCTCGACAACATGCTGCTGAAGGTGGCCGAGTTCTACGAGCGCGAGGTCGACGACGCGGTGGCCGCCATCTCCAGCCTGATCGAACCGATCATCATCGTGGTGCTGGGCGTGCTGATCGGCGGCATGGTGGTGGCAATGTACCTGCCGATCTTCAAGCTGGGACAGGTGGTGTAAGCCATGGCGCTGGCGTATTCCGTTTCACCGTTTCCCGCCGGTAGCGGGCAATTGCTGCAGGCGCTGGCGGCGCTGCCGCCTGCCTTCATGGTGGCGGCGGCGGCCATGCTTGGCCTGGTGGTGGGCAGTTTCCTCAACGTGGTGATCCACCGGCTGCCGCGCATGATGGAGCGCGAGGAAGCCAACTATATCGCCGAGTTGCGCGGCGATCCGCTGCCCTACCCCGCCCGCTACAACCTGATGGTGCCGCGCTCTGCCTGTCCGCACTGCGGCCACACGATCGCGCCCTGGGAAAACGTGCCGGTGCTGAGCTGGCTGGCGCTGCGCGGGCGCTGCTCGGCCTGCAAGACTCGGATCAGCGCGCGCTATCCGCTCGTGGAACTGGTCTGCGGCGTGCTGAGCGCGCTGGTGGCGTGGCGCTTCGGCCCTGGCGTGCAGGCATTGGCGGCACTGGTGCTGGTCTGGGCGTTGCTGGCGCTGACCCTGATCGATGCCGACACCCAGTTGCTGCCGGACCAGATCACGCTGCCGCTGCTGTGGCTGGGACTGGTGCTGAACCTGGGCACGCTGTTCGTTCCGCTGGCCGACGCTGTGATCGGGGCTGCCGCCGGCTACCTGGTGCTGTGGACGGCGTACTGGCTGTTCCGGCTGGTGCGCGGCAAGGAAGGCATGGGTTTCGGCGATTTCAAGCTGATGGCGGCACTTGGGGCGTGGTTCGGCTGGCAGGCGCTGCCGGCGTTGGTGCTGCTGTCATCGGTGGTCGGAGTGGTGTTCGGGCTGGCCAGCATCGCGCTGCGCCGGCAGGATCGCGACACGCCCTTCCCCTTCGGCCCTTTTATCGCGCTGGCGGGGCTGGTGGTGCTGGTATTCGGCTCCGGCGTGCTGCCGCTGACCGTGCTGCCGTGAAGCTGGTATCGTGACGGCAACATCGTCAACTGGCCTTCACGGCATCCCCACATGCTGGAAATCGGACTGACCGGCGGCATCGGCAGCGGCAAGACCCGCGTGGCCGACATGTTCGCCGCGCGCGGCGCTGCGATCATCGATACAGACCTGCTCGCTCACCAGATCACCGCCCCGGGCGGGCGTGCCATCCCGGCGCTGGTCGAGGCCTTCGGGCCTGAGTGCCTGCGCCCTGACGGCGCCATGGACCGCGACGCAATGCGCGCGCTGGTGTTCGCCGACCCGGCCGCCAAGGCGCGCCTGGAAGGCATCACCCATCCGCTGATCCGCGCGCTGACCAACGAGCATGCGCAGGCGGTCCGCGACGCCGGCGAGCATCCTTACCTGATTTACGTGGTGCCGCTGCTGGTCGAGTCCGGCTCATGGCGCGAGCGCGTGGGCCGCGTGCTGGTGGTCGACTGCACCGAAGCCACGCAGGTGGCGCGCGTGATGGCGCGCAACGGCTTCAGCCGCGAGCAGGTACAGGCGATCATGGCCAAGCAGGCAACGCGGCGTGCGCGGCTGGCATGTGCCGACGACGTCATCGACAACGACGGTCCGGTAGACGCGCTCGCGGCGCAGGTGGACCGCCTCGACCGCTATTACCGCGAACTGTCGGCGTCCGGAAAGGTCCATCCCGAAGCTGGCGCATGATGCGCGGGCCCGGCCCGGCGGCACGCGGCGAACGCGCGTCCGACATTGTCCTCGGCCCGGGTCTCGCATAGAATGCGCTGGAACATGCCAGGAAATCGCCGCATACTGCGGGCATTGGACACCGCGGATCACTCCGACACCGTCCACCCAGCCCCTTCCGGCGTTCCCCGGGCCACATTCCGCACCGGGCCTGCTCCTCTCACTGGGGCCGCCCGGCGCCCTGCACGGACATAGCACTTGATTCTGTACGAATATCCTTTCAACGAACGCATCAGGACACTCCTGCGGCTGGAGGACCTGTTCGATCGGCTGGAATACTTCCTCGGCCAGGATCATCCCCAGCAGCACCATGTCGCGCTGACCACGCTGTTCGAGATCATCGACGTAGCCGGCCGCGCCGACCTCAAGACCGACCTGATCAAGGAACTGGAACGCCAGCGCCAGGCGCTGGCGCCGCTGCGCGCCAACCCGCAGATCGACCAGGAAGCGCTGGACAGCGTGATTGGCGAAATCGAGCAGGGCATCGCCATGCTCAACCAGACCGTGGGCAAGGCCGGGCAGTTGCTGACCGACAATGAATGGCTGACCAGCATCCGCAGCCGCGCCATCATTCCTGGCGGCACCTGCGAGTTCGACCTGCCG
Source organism: Cupriavidus sp. NPDC089707 (assembly GCF_044748965.1). Classification (NCBI taxonomy): domain Bacteria; kingdom Pseudomonadati; phylum Pseudomonadota; class Betaproteobacteria; order Burkholderiales; family Burkholderiaceae; genus Cupriavidus; species Cupriavidus sp. NPDC089707. The sequence goes on along the minus strand of NZ_JBIVHB010000031.1, from coordinate 51,273 downwards.
GCCTATTACGCGTGGCAGCACCGCCCCGCGGAGGACCGCCGCGCCGATATCCTGAAGTGGGCGCGCCCGCTGGTGTCGCTGCGCATGGGCACCACCATCGTGCTGCGCCTGCTGCGCGAAGCCGGCCAGAGCGGAAAGGTGATCGCCACCGGCGGCAGCTACCAGCAGATGCTGTCGGGGCGCAGCTACCAGCTGATGCAGGTGTGGCTGGATGACTCACTGCTCGCCTTCATCCCGGAAATGAGCGCGAACAAGTACATGCTGTGGGTGCGCTTCACGCAGCAGGACGGCGACCTGCGGCCGCGCCCGGTCGATGCCGATATCCCGTTCCTGCTGAAACTCTGCAATTTCTGAAGCCATGCCCGCTGTCGTCAAATGCCCCACCTGTGGCACCGAGGTGGCCTGGGTGCCCGACAACAAGTTCCGCCCGTTCTGTTCCGAGCGCTGCAAGCAGATCGACCTCGGCGCCTGGGCGTCCGAGAAATACGTGATCGGCGGCAAGCCAGGCGAGACGCCTTCGCCTGACCTGCCCGGCGACGAGGACGACTGACGCAGTCGCCTCAGCCGCACAGACCGCTCAGTGCGCCGCCGCCAGCACGCGGCGGTAGAACCCCACGCATACCAGCGCGAAGACCGCCAGGCCCAGCCACTGCGCCGTCGCCTCAAAACCGGCGCCTGCCAGCGCCAGCGGCGCATCCGTGCCCGACAGGCCGATCACCGCGGCCAGCATCACGCCAACCAGGCTTTCGCCCACAATCAGGCCCGACGCCAGCAGCGTGCCGCGCCGCTCGGCGTGTCCCAGCGCCAGCTTGACGTCGTCGCCGCGCGCGGTGGCGCGGCGACGTTCGACGCGCAGCTGTGCCCTAGGCTTCTTCGCCCAGCCATTCGACCACCGGAATGGTGGCCGGCAGCAGCGGCGCGACCGTCACGGGCACCGTCTGCCAGGAAAAGGCCTGGCCTTCGCGGCCGACCGGGTCACCGCGCCAGGCAGTGACTTTGCAGAAATGCAGCCGCACATAGGCGTGCGGGTAGTCGTGCTCGAGCACATGCCAGCGCTCGCACGCGGTAATGTCCAGTCCCAGTTCTTCATGCAGTTCGCGGGCGAGTGCTGCCTCTACGGTCTCGCCTGGCTCGAGCTTGCCGCCCGGGAATTCCCAGTAGCCTTCATATGGTTTGCCCGCGGGGCGCTGCGCCAGCAGGAAGCGGCCATCCGGCTGCACCATCACGCCAACGGCGACTTCGGTGACCTTGCGCGGCGGGTTGCCGGCGGTCTCTGCGGGCTTGTCCATGGCCGGGTTCATGCGTTGTCGTTCCCCGGCACGTCGGCAATATACGGCTGGCCATGCTTGCCGCCCCAGTCGCGCGCGAACTGCCACGCCACGCGGCCCGAGCGCGAGCCGCGCTCCAGCGCCCACACCAGCGCGTCGCCGCGCGCGGCGGCGATGTCCTCGTCGGTGCAGCCGAAGTGCCTGAGCCAGTGGCCGACAATGGTCAGGTACTCATCCTGCTTGGGCGGGTAGAACGACAGCCACAGCCCGAAGCGCTCGGACAGCGAAATCTTCTCCTCGACCACTTCGCCGGGATGGATCTCGCCGTCGTCGGTGTGGCGGTAGGTTTCGTTGTCCTTCATGTACTCCGGCAGCAGGTGCCGGCGGTTGGACGTGGCGTAGATCAGCACGTTATCCGACTGCGCAGCGACCGAGCCGTCGAGCGCGGATTTCAGCGACTTGTAGCCCGACTCGCCTTCTTCAAACGACAGATCGTCGCAGAAGATGACAAAGCGCTCGGGGCGGGTCGAGACCAGCTCGACGATATCGCCGAGGTCGCCGAGATCATCCTTGTCGACCTCCACCAGCCGCAGCCCGTCCTTGACGAAGGCATTCAGGCAGGCCTTGATCAGCGACGACTTGCCGGTGCCGCGCGCGCCGGTCAGCAGCACGTTGTTGGCCGGCAGCTGGCTCACGAACTGGCGCGTGTTGGCGACGATGGCGTCCTTCTGGCGCTCGATGTTTTTCAGGTCGTCCAGGTGGATCGGCGGCAGCTGGCGCACCGGCTGCAGATAGCCGATATTGCCGAACAGGCTCTGGCGCTTGCGCCAGCGGAACGCTACCGCCTCCTGCCAGTCCGCATCGTTCAGTTGCGGCGGCAGCCATTGTTCGAGGCGGGAAAGGAAGTTGTCGAGGCGGGCGGCGAGGTCGGACATGGTGATGGGGCGGTGGCAGTAGAGGTCAGCTTGTTGCCAACTGTTTTAGCTCCCTTTCCCCTCAGTGAGAGAGGATTGGGGAGAGGGGTGGTTTGGCGCTACCACGCTTCCTGATGCGCCGGCCCTCTCCCCCGGCCCCTCTCCCGCAAGCGGGAGAGGGGAGCAAAACAGTGGTGCTTAAGAACGGTAGTCGGCGTTGATCGACACGTAGTCGTGCGACAGGTCGCAGGTCCACACCGTGGCTTCGGCATTGCCGCGGCCCAGCGCGATGCGCACCGTGATCTCGGCCTGTTTCATCACGCGCTGGCCGTCTTCTTCGCGGTAGTCGGGATTGCGGCCGCCGTCGCGGGCGACCCAGACATCGTCCAGCCAGAGGTTGACGCGGCCGACGTCCAGGTCATCCACGCCCGCGTAGCCGACCGCGGCCAGGATGCGGCCCAGGTTGGGGTCCGAGGCGTAGAACGCGGTCTTGACCAGCGGCGAGTGCGCGACCGCATAAGCGATCTGGCGGCATTCGGCCACGTCCTTGCCGCCTTCGACGCGGATGGTCATCAGCTTGGTCGCGCCTTCGCCGTCACGCACGATCATCTGCGCCAGCTCTTGCGCCAGGCTCGTTACCGCGTCGCGCAGCGCTGCAAAGGCCGGGCCTTCGGCGCGGTCGACCACGGCACCGGACTTGCCCGAGGCGATCAGCACGAACGAATCGTTGGTCGAGGTATCGCCATCGATGGTGATGCTGTTGAACGAGTGGTCGGCGGCGTGCGTCACCAGACCCTGCAGCACCGGCTGCGCCACCGCGGCGTCCATGGCGATAAAGCCCAGCATGGTCGCCATGTTCGGGCGGATCATGCCGGCGCCCTTGCTGATGCCCGACAGCGTCACCGTCTTGCCGTCGATCTGCACCGTGCGCGATGCGACCTTGGGCTGCGTGTCGGTGGTCATGATCGCTTCCGCCGCGGCCAGCCAGTTGTCGGCCTTGGCGTTGGCGATGGCGGCGGGCAGCCCTGCCAGCAGGCGGTCCATCGGCAATTGCTCGAGGATCACGCCGGTCGAGAACGGCAGCACCTGGTCGGCATGGATGCCCAGCTGCACAGCCAGCGCGTCGCAGGTGGCGCGGGCGTTGGCCAAACCCTGCTCGCCGGTACCGGCGTTGGCATTGCCGGTGTTGACCACCAGCGCGCGGATGCCCTTGCCCGACTTGTTCACAGCCGCAAGGTGCTCCCGGCACACCTGCACCGGCGCGGCGCAGAAGCGGTTGCTGGTGAAGACGCCGGCCACGGTGCTGCCTTCGGCCACGCGCACCACCAGCACGTCCTTGCGGTTGGCCTTGCGGATGCCCGCCTCGGCCCAGCCGAGCTCCACGCCGGCGACGGATTTCAGGTTCTCTGCCTGGGGCAGCGGAAGATTGACGGGCATGTAGGACTCCTCGATGTTCCTGCCAGCGACTTGCTTGTCTCAGACGAACATGCCCGCGAAGGGCGGGCATGTTCGTTTCCTGTTGCGTCAGGCCCCGCGCTCGGGACCGACGTCATACCGGGCACCCGGCGCGGCTCAGTTCAGCTGAGCTTGCCGTGGCACTGCTTGAACTTCTTGCCCGAGCCGCACGGGCACGGATCGTTGCGGCCAACCTTGGGCATGCCCGCCAGCGCCAGCTCGGCGGCGGCCATGGCCGTGCCGGTGCGCGGCGACGGCACTTCCTCGACCGGCTCGCGGCCTTCGGCGAACTCGTCGTGCTTGTACTGCACGTTCTCCAGGTGCGACAGGCCTTCCTCGATCTGCTCGGAAGCCTGTTCCAGTTCCTCCGGCGACTGGATCTGCACGTTGAAGGTCACGCGGGTGACTTCGTTCTTGATCACGTCCAGCAGGCGCGCGAACAGCTCGAACGACTCGCGCTTGTACTCCTGCTTGGGATCCTTCTGCGCATAGCCGCGCAGGTGGATGCCCTGGCGCAGATGGTCCAGCGCGGCCAGGTGTTCGCGCCAGTGCGTGTCGATGCTCTGCAGCATGACCGAGCGCTCGAACCCGGCGAACGACTCGCGGCCGACCATCGCGACCTTGCCGTCGTAGCGCTCGGTCGCCGCCTTCATGATCAGGTCGAGCAGCTCTTCGTCCTCGATGCTCTGCGCGCCCTCGATGGTCTGCGCCAGCGGCACCTCAAGGCCCCAGTCCTCGCGCAGGCGCGCTTCCAGGCCGGCGATGTTCCACTGCTCTTCCATGGTGTCGGCCGGCACGTGATCGCGGAACAGCTCGATCAGCACGCTTTCGCGCAGGTTGGTGACCATCTCGCCGACGTCATTGGCCTCGAGCACGTCGTTGCGCAGCTTGTAGATTTCCTTGCGCTGGTCGTTGGCGACGTCGTCGTACTGCAGCAGCTGCTTGCGGATATCGAAGTTGCGGCCTTCCACCTTGCGCTGCGCCGATTCGATCGAGCGCGTGACGATGCCGGCCTCGATCGGCTCGCCTTCGGGCATCTTCAGGCGCTCCATGATCGCGCGCACGCGGTCGCCGGCGAAGATGCGCAGCAGCTGGTCGTCCAGCGACAGGTAGAAGCGCGACGAACCCGGGTCGCCCTGGCGGCCGGCACGGCCGCGCAGCTGGTTGTCGATACGGCGCGACTCATGACGCTCGGTGCCTACGATATGCAGGCCGCCGGCGGCCTTGACCTGCTCGTGCAGCGACTGCCATTCATCCTTGAGCTGCTGGATGCGCGCGGCCTTGTCGGCGTCGGACAGGTTCAGGTCCGCTTCGATAAAGCCCGACTGCTTCTCCACGTTGCCGCCCAGCACGATGTCGGTACCACGGCCGGCCATGTTGGTGGCGATGGTGATCATCCTGGGACGGCCGGCCTGCGCCACGATCTCGGCTTCGCGCGCGTGCTGCTTGGCGTTGAGCACCTGGTGCGGCAGCTGTTCGCGCTCGAGCAGGCCCGACAGGTATTCCGAGGTCTCGATCGAGGTGGTACCCACCAGCACCGGCTGGCCACGCTCATGGCAGTCGCGGATATCGCGCACCACGGCGTCGTAGCGTTCCTTGCCGGTCTTGTAGATCTGGTCTTGCTGGTCCTTGCGCTGGGCCGGGCGGTTGGTCGGGATCACCACCACTTCCAGGCCGTAGATCTCCTGGAATTCATATGCTTCCGTGTCGGCGGTGCCGGTCATGCCGGCCAGCTTCTCGTACATGCGGAAGTAGTTCTGGAAGGTGACGGTGGCCAGGGTCTGGTTTTCCTGCTGGACGCTTACGCCTTCCTTGGCCTCGACCGCCTGGTGCAGGCCGTCCGACCAGCGCCGGCCGGTCATCAGGCGGCCGGTGAATTCGTCGACGATCACCACTTCGTCGTTCTGCACCACGTAGTGCTGGTCGCGATGGAACAGGCTGTGCGCGCGCAGGGCGGCGTACAGGTGGTGCATCAGCGTGATATTCTGCGGCGCGTACAGCGACTCGCCCTCGCCGATCAGGCCCTGTTGGACCAGGATCTGCTCGGCCTTCTCGTGGCCGGCTTCGGTCAGGTAGACCTGGTGGCCCTTCTCGTCGACGTAGTAGTCACCCGGCTTCTCGACGCCGGTGCCATCGGCCTTTTCCTCGCCGATCTGGCGCTCGAGCAGCTTGGGGATGCCGTTCATGCGCTGGTACAGGTCGGTCTGGTTCTCGGCCTGGCCCGAGATGATCAGCGGTGTGCGCGCCTCGTCGATCAGGATCGAGTCCACTTCATCGACGATGGCGTAGTTCAGCGGCCGCTGCACCCGCTGCGACGGGTCGTAGACCATGTTGTCGCGCAGGTAGTCGAAGCCGAACTCGTTGTTGGTGCCGTAGGTGATGTCGGCGCTGTAGGCAGCCTGCTTCTCGTCATGCGCCATCTGCGACAGGTTGACACCCACCGACAGGCCCAGGAAGTTGTACAGCTTGCCCATCCACTCGGCATCGCGCTGCGCCAGGTAGTCGTTGACGGTCACCACGTGCACCCCCTGGCCCGTGAGGGCATTCAGGTACACGGCCAGCGTCGCGGTCAGGGTCTTGCCTTCGCCGGTGCGCATTTCGGCGATCTTGTTGTCGTTCAGCACCATGCCGCCGATCAGCTGCACGTCGAAGTGGCGCATCTTCATGACGCGCTTGCTGGCCTCGCGGCACACGGCAAAGGCCTCTGGCAGCAGCGCTTCAAGCGACTCGCCGCCGGCGTGGCGCTGCCGGAAGGTCTCGGTCATGCCGCGCAGGTCGTCGTCCGAGAGCCCCTCGAACTTCGGCTCCAGCGCATTGATCTGCGCCACCGTGCGGCCGTATTGTTTGATCAGCCGCTCATTGCGGCTGCCGAAGACTTTCTTGAGAAGGCCCGTGATCATCGATTGCTTTCACCTGCGCGGGACCGGGTTGACGCCCCTGGTAAGCGGGCCCCCCGGCGGCCGGGCGAGGAATGGATAGATTGGCGCGAAACGCCGAGTTTATCATGTGCCGGGGTCACGGCCGGAACGCGCGCCGGGCCTTGCCGTGCAAGGCGGCGAATGCCAAACACCGGCCAACGCGGGCCGACCCCGGCCCTCTGCTTGCAGCAGTTTGGGGCGGGTGCGGCAGCTTCAATCCGCACCCGCCCCGGGGCCGCCCCGGCGCCCCTTGCTAGAATGCAGCCATGCGCCGCTTTACCCACCACGCCCTGCAGACTGCTGCCGCCAAGCCGCTCAATGACTGGCTGGCCAAGTCCGGCCCGGTTTCGGGGCTGATGCAGACCGCGCGCCAGCTGTCCGTGCTGGAGGCCGAAGTGCTGTCGCTGCTGCCCCCCGGCATGCGCGCCGGCATTGCCGTGGCCGGGGTCAAGCGCGACGCCGTCGACCCGAACGGCCAGGTGCTGCTGTTGCTGGCGGCACACGGCGCGGCCGCGGCGCGGGTGCGGCAGGTGGTGCCGACGCTGCTGGGACGGCTGCAGCAGCGCGGCTCGCAGATCACCGCGATCCGGGTACGGGTGCAGCCCGAGGTGCAGCGCCACTCGGACTGGGACACCGGACCGGTCGAGCGCAAGCGCACCAGCGGGCAGATGACGCCGACCGGCCTTGCCAGCCTGGACCAGCTCGCGCGCACGCTGCCGGATTCGCCGCTGCGCGATGCGCTCAAGACGCTGCTCTCGCATCACCGCTGAGCGGCCGACAGCCATTTCCGAACAAACAAGAAAGCCGACCCTCGGGTCGGCTTTTCGTTGCGCGGCGCGCAGGCGGCGCGGCTCAGGCAAAGGCTGGCTGGGCCTGCGGCAGGAAAGCGGCTGGCGCGTCCTCGACACGGTCGAACGTGACCAGCTCATAGGCCTCCTGGTCCGCCAGCAGCGCGCGCAGCAGCTGGTTGTTCAGGCCGTGGCCCGACTTGTGCGCGACATAGGACCCGATCAGCGGATGGCCGACCACATACAGGTCGCCGATGGCATCGAGGATCTTGTGGCGAACGAATTCGTCGCCATAGCGCAGTTCCTCGTTGTTCAGCATGCGATGCTCGTCCAGCACGATGGCGTTGTCCAGGCTGCCGCCGCGCGCCAGGCCCATCTCGCGCAGCGCCTCCACCTCATGGGCAAAGCCAAAGGTGCGGGCCCGGGCGATTTCGCGCACGTAGCTGGTGTCGCCAAAGTCGATCGAGAAGGTCTGGCCGGTCTTGTCGACCGCCGGATGGCGGAAGTCGATGGTGAATGCCAGCTTGAAGCCGAAAAACGGCTCCAGCCGCGCAAACTTGTCGCCTTCGCGCACTTCCACCGGCTTCTTGACGCGGATAAAGGTCTTCAGCGCGTTCTGTTCTTCAATGCCGGCCGACTGCAGCAGGAACACGAAGGACGCGGCGCTGCCGTCCATGATCGGGATTTCCTCGGCGTCGACGTCGACATAGAGGTTGTCGATGCCCAGGCCGGCGCACGCCGACATCAGGTGCTCGACGGTGGAAACGCGCGCGCCATCCTTCTGCAGCACCGATGCCAGGCGCGTGTCGCCGATGGCCGAAGCGGCCACGGGAATCTCGACGGCCTCGGGCAGGTCGACGCGGGTAAAGACGATACCGGTGTCGGCGGCGGCGGGACGCAGGGTCAGCGTGACCTTACGGCCTGAATGCAGCCCGATGCCAACCGTCTTCACCAGGGATTTGATCGTGCGCTGTTTGAGCATGACAGCCTCAGCTATTATAAAAATCTATCGTGATGCTTTTCTGATTAAGCGATTTTACCACCACCCCGAAAATGGTGCAGCCGGGTTTTGTTTCCGGCTGTTAACGCCGCATCAAGATGTTGCGAATAATCCACGTTTACCCGGATGACTGTGTCAGCCGCGCAACGCAGCCAGCACGGCCTCGGCGCTGCTGACGCGGAATTCGCCGGGCGCCTCCACATCAAGCCGGGTCACGACACCATCGTCGATCACCATGGCATAGCGCTTGGAGCGCACGCCCATGCCGCGCGCGCCCAGGTCCTGGTCCAGTCCCAAGGCACGCGTCCATTCGGCGCTGCCGTCAGCCATCATGCGCACCGTGCCGGCGGCCTGCTGTTCGCGGCCCCACGCGCCCATGACGAAGGCGTCGTTGACCGACACGCACCACACTTCGTCGACGCCGGCGGCGCGCAGGTCCGCGGCATGCGTCACGAAACCCGGCACATGCTTGGCCGAGCAGGTCGGCGTGAACGCGCCGGGCAGTCCAAACACCACGATCTTGCGCCCGCGCACCAGGTCGGCGACGCGCAAAGCATTGGGGCCGAGCGCACAGCCATTGCTCTCGGTTTCAAAGAATTCCTGCAGGGTGGCGTCCGGGACGCGGGAACCGACGGTAATCATGGGGCGTGGTCTTCCTGGGTTTTCTGAAGAATAGGTCGGATGCGAATTGGCTGCCCTGGCGATTGTTGCATCGCACAGGCAGCGGGCAACCTCAGGATCATAGGCGCCGCGCCGGCGATGCAAAAGCCGGGTCACATCCGGTCGCATTCGATACACCTTGCTACAAAGACGTCCGCGCGACGCACCTTGTGGGTGCGCCGCGCGGACGGCGAGACATCCCGACCGGGAAGGCGGGAAACCAGTCCGGGGAGGCGGCCAGCGGCACGCCCTGCCCGGCGACGGGATGCGGGTTGTGGCGGACGATGCGCCGTTGCGGCAGGCGGCGCGGCGCCGCCTGCCGCCTGCCGGGTCACGTCAGTCCATGCAAGGCACGCGCGGATAGGGAGCGCGCGTGCATCGCGACAAGGCGACGCGATCCGTCAGGCGGCCAGTGGAGGCACCGATGCAGCGCCGTCCGGCGCTCAGTCTGCCTGCTTGCGCAGGAAGGCCGGAATATCGTACGTGTCCACACCCTTCTCCTGCAGCGCCGCCACGTGGGCAGACGCCGACTCGCGCGAGCTGCGCCACACCGCCGGCGTGTCCAGGTTGCTGTAGTCCGGCGAGCTGTGCTGCGCGGCAGTGGCGGCCATGTTGGCCATCATCTGCACCGGCATGTTGTCCGTGCCAGTCTTCAGCAGCGTCATCGGCTGCTGCTTCTTGGCCGAGCGGCCCAGGCCGGTTGCGACCACGGTCACGCGCAGCGCATCGCTCATCGAATCGTCGTACACCGTACCGAAGATCACGGTCGCATCTTCCGCGGCGTAGCTGCGGATGGTGTTCATGACTTCCTTGGTTTCCGACAGCTTCAGCGAACGGCTGGCGGTGATGTTGACCAGCACGCCGCGCGCGCCGGACAGGTCCACGCCTTCCAGCAGCGGGCTGGCAACGGCCTGCTCGGCCGCCAGGCGGGCGCGGTCCACGCCCGACACGGTGGCCGTCCCCATCATGGCCTTGCCCTGCTCGCCCATCACCGTCTTCACGTCTTCGAAGTCGACGTTCACCAGGCCGTCAACGTTGATGATCTCGGCAATGCCGGCCACCGCGTTGTGCAGCACGTCGTCGGCGCACTGGAAGCATGCGTCCATCTCGGCGTCGTCGCCCATCACTTCGAACAGCTTTTCGTTCAGCACCACGATCAGCGAATCGACCGACGATTCCAGCTCGCTCGAACCATGCTCGGCTACCTTGGCGCGGCGCGCGCCTTCGAAGTCGAACGGCTTGCTGACCACGCCCACGGTCAGGATGCCCATTTCCTTGGCAACCTGCGCCACGATCGGCGCGGCACCGGTACCGGTACCGCCGCCCATGCCGGCAGTGATGAAGACCATGTGCGCGCCACGCAGGGCGTCGGCGATCTGCTCGCGGGCCTGCTCGGCGCAACCGCGGCCGACTTCCGGCTTGGCGCCGGCGCCCAGGCCCGTATTGCCGAGTTGCAGCACGCGCGAAGCGCTGGAACGCTTGAGCGCCTGGGCGTCGGTGTTCATGCAGATGAATTCGACGCCTTGCACGCCGCGGCTGATCATGTGCTGCACGGCATTGCCGCCCGCGCCGCCCACGCCGACCACCTTGATGATGGTGCCGTCCATCACTTCCGTTTCGATCATGTCAAAGTCCATCACTGCCTCCGAGAAGAATCAGTCCCCAGACGATGCAGCCTCCCCGCCGCAACCCCTGGTTTCTGAACAAAAAACCATTAAAAGAAAAAGAACCAAGAAAACCTTTGCTCAACGCGCCATCGCCTGTCCGGTAGACAAGACCGTCCGCGCGCCGTTTGCATCTTCAGCCCGGTAACTTCCGCATCGATCAGAAATTGCCGACAAACCATTCCTTCATGCGGCCCCACACCTGCTTGACCGAGCCGCTCTGCACCGCCACCTTGCGCCCGCGCATCCGTTGCACGCGGCCTTCCAGCAGCAGGCCCATCACCGTCGCATAGCGCGGGCTCTTCACCACCTCGTGCAGGTTGCCGCGGTACTCCGGCACACCCACGCGCACGGGCTTGAGGAAGATGTCCTCGCCCAGCTCGACCATGCCCGGCATCATCGCGGTACCACCCGTGATGACCACGCCGGACGACAACAGTTCTTCATAGCCCGACTCGCGCACCACCTGGTGCACCAGCGAGTACAGCTCTTCGATGCGCGGCTCGATCACCGCGGCCAGTGCCTGGCGGCTGAGCGTGCGCGTGCCGCGGTCGCCTACGCCCGGCACCTCGATCATGTCTTCCGGATCGGCGATCGCCTGCTTGGCGATGCCGTACTGGATCTTGATGTCCTCGGCGTCCGGCGTCGGCGTGCGCAGCGCCATGGCGATGTCGTTGGTGATCTGGTCGCCGGCGATGGGGATCACGGCCGTATGGCGGATCGCGCCTTCGCTGAAGATGGCGATATCGGTGGTGCCGCCGCCGATGTCGACCAGCACCACGCCCAGTTCCTTCTCGTCCTCGGTCAGCACCGCCAGGCTCGACGCCAGCGGCTGCAGGATCAGGTCGTGCACTTCCAGGCCGCAGCGGCGCACGCACTTGACGATGTTCTGCGCGGCGCTGACGGCGCCGGTGACGATATGCACCTTCACTTCCAGGCGGATGCCGCTCATGCCGATGGGCTCGCGCACGTCTTCCTGGCCGTCGATGATGAATTCCTGCGTCAGGATGTGCAGGATCTGCTGGTCGGTCGGGATATTGACCGCCTTGGCGGTCTCGATCACGCGCGCCACGTCGGTCTGCGTGACCTCCTTGTCCTTGATCGCCACCATGCCGCTGGAGTTGAAGCTGCGGATATGGCTGCCGGCAATGCCGGTAAAGACCTCCGAGATCTTGCAGTCGGCCATCAGTTCAGCCTCTTCCAGTGCTTTCTGGATCGACTGCACAGTGGCCTCGATATTGACCACGACCCCTTTCTTCAGACCCTTGGACTCCGACTGGCCCATCCCGATCACCTCGTAGCTGCCGTCGGGGCGCAGTTCTGCGACCACCGCCGCCACCTTCGAGGTGCCGATATCGAGACCGACCAACAGGTCCTTGTATTCCTTGCTCATCGGGTTTTCTCCGCGTTCTTGCTCTTCAGTCGCGTCGGATTGTTGTTGGAAGTACCGGAAACCGCTGCCGCCGCCCGGGCCGCCTTCGCTGCCCGCTCCGCCTTCTCGGCCCGCACCGCCGCGGCGATCTGCGCCTCGGTCAGGAAGCGGGCGTTGGCGGCTCGGATGGCAAAGCCGTTGGGATAACGCAGGTCGGCGTAGTCGATCTGCTTGCCCCACTGCTCGGTGACCTGCGGCCACGCAGCGACGAAACGCCTGACCCGCTGGTCCATGGCAGCGCGATCTTCATCGTTCTGCTCGCGGCCCAGCTCGACCACCATGCCGTTGGACAGCTTGGCGCGCCAGGCATAGCGGCCCGACAGCGTCACCGCCAGCGGCTCGGTCTGCAGCGGCTTGAACCACTGGCGCATGACCTCGAGCTTCTCGATCACGTCGCCCTCGCTGTCCGGCGGCCCGTCCAGCGCCAGCAGCTGTGCGTCTTCTTCCGCCTCGGCGGTGTTGGCCACGAAGATCTCGCCGTAGGTATTGAGCAGGCGCCCGCTCTCCGGCGAGCCCCAGGTACCCAGCGCCTCGTGTTCCTCGACCTCCACGGCCAGGCCGTTGGGCCACTCGCGCCGCACGCTGGCACGGCGCACCCAGGGCACCGACTCGAACGCCTGCCGTGCCGCGTTCAGGTCGAGCGTGAAGAAGTTGCCCGACAGCTTGCCCAGCGCGCTGGCACGCACGCTGGGGGCGTTCACATGGCGCAGCGCGCCGCCGTCCATCGGCGCGACCTCCACGTGGGTGATGGCAAACACCGGCCGCTGCGCCAGCCACAGCAGGCCGGCCGCGAGCGCCATCAGCGCCACCACGGCGTACAGCGTGGTGGCGATCAGGTTGAGCAGGCGTGCGTTATGCCACATGATCCAGGCGGGTTCTCTGTTATTCAGGCTTCCAGTGCTCGTTCGGGTGCAGGTCCAGCGTCGCGGCGGCCACCACCTGCAGCACGAAGTCCTCGTAGCTGATGCCGACCGCGCGCGCCGCCATCGGCACCAGCGAGTGGCCGGTCATGCCGGGCGAGGTATTCATCTCGAGCAGGAACGGCTTGCCGTCGGCGCGCAGCATCACGTCGGCGCGCGCCCAGCCGCGGCAGCCCAGCACGCGGTAGGACTGCACCGCCAGCGCCTGGACTTCCTTCTCGACTTCGGGGTCCAGCCCTGACGGACACAAGTATTGGGTATCGTCAGTAAAGTATTTATTTTGATAGTCGTAGTTGGCCTCTGGCGCGACGATGCGGATCACCGGCAGCGCTTCGGCGGTGTCGCCCTCGCCGACGATCGGGCAGGTCAGCTCGGCGCCGTCGATAAAGGTCTCAGCGATGACGTCGTTGTCCAGCGCCTCGGCCCGATCGAACGCCTCGCGCATCTGCTCGGCCGCCGTCACCTTGGTCAGGCCGATCGACGAGCCTTCGCGCGCCGGCTTGACGATCAGCGGCAGGCCCAGGTCGGCGACCACGGCGTCGAAATCCGTATTTGCATGCAGCATGGCGAAACGCGGCGTGGGCAGGTCATGCGTGGTCCACAGGCGCTTGGTGGCCTGCTTGTCCATCGCCAGCGCCGAGGCCAGCACGCCGCTGCCGGTGTAAGGCACGCCCAGCTGTTCCAGCAGGCCCTGGATGGTGCCGTCTTCGCCGTAGCGGCCGTGCAGCGCGATAAAGACGCGGTCGAACCTGGCCGCGGCCAGCTCGGCCACGCTTTGCAGGCCGGGATCGAAGCCGTGCGCGTCGACGCCGCGCGACTGCAGCGCGGCCAGCACGCCGCTGCCCGACATCAGCGAGACCTCGCGCTCGGCCGAACGGCCGCCGAACAGCACGCCAACCTTGCCCAGCGACTTGGGATCGATATTGGGATGGGCGACGAAGCTCATTGCTGGCCTCCCGACTGTTGCGTCTGCTGGTACGACACCAGTTGCCCCGGCACGCCGCCGATCGAACCGGCGCCCATTGTCACGACCACATCGCCGGGCCGGACAGCATTCAGGATGGCCTGCGGCATCTCTTCCATCTGCTCCACGAAAACAGGTTCTACCTTGCCGGCCACGCGCAACGCGCGGGTCAGCGCACGGCCATCGGCGGCCACGATCGGGCTCTCGCCGGCGGCATAGACCTCGGACAACAGCAGGGCGTCGACGGTGCCCAGCACTTTGACGAAGTCTTCAAAGCAATCCCGCGTACGGGTAAAACGGTGCGGCTGGAACGCCAGCACCAGGCGGCGGCCCGGAAATGCGCCGCGCGCCGCGGCCAGCGTGGCGGCCATTTCCACCGGGTGGTGGCCGTAGTCGTCCACCAGCGTGAAGGTGCCGGCACCATCGGTGGTGGCCACTTCGCCGTAGCGCTGGAAGCGGCGGCCCACGCCGTGGAACTCGCGCAGCGCCTTGACGATGGCGGCGTCGGGCACTTCCAGCTCGGTGGCGATGGCGATCGCCGCCAGCGCGTTCTGCACGTTGTGCATGCCGGGCAGGTTCAGCACGATTTCCAGCGGCGGCTCGGTATGGCCGTTGAGCTGGCGCAGCACGGTGAAGTGCATCTGGCCGTCGACCGCGCGCGCGTCTACGGCGCGGATCTGCGCGTCTTCGGCAAACCCGTAGCGCACCACCGGCTTGGACATGAACGGCAGGATCTCGCGCACGTTGGGGTCGTCCACGCACAGCACGGCGATGCCATAGAACGGCAAGCGCTGCGTGAATTCGATGAACGCCTGCTTGAGCCGGGCAAAGTCGTGCCCGTACGTGTCCATGTGGTCGGCATCGATATTGGTGATGACCTCGATGACCGGGAACAGGTTCAGGAACGACGCGTCGGACTCATCGGCCTCGGCCACGATGAAGTCGCCGGTGCCCAGGCGCGCATTGGCGCCGGCGGAGTTGAGCCGGCCGCCGATGACGAAGGTGGGATCCAGCCCGCCTTCGGCCAGCACGGATGCCACCAGGCTGGTGGTGGTGGTCTTGCCGTGCGTGCCGGCGATGGCCACGCCCTGCTTCAGGCGCATCAGCTCGGCCAGCATCACCGCGCGCGGCACCACCGGGATGCGCTTGCTGCGGGCGGCCAGCACCTCGGGGTTGTCGCCGCTGACCGCGGTCGACACCACCACGGCGTTGGCGCCGGTCACGTTGGCCGCGTCATGCCCGTGCATGACCGTGGCGCCCAGCGAGGCCAGGCGCCGCGTGGCGGCATTGCTGCCCACGTCGGAACCCGAGACCTTGTAGCCCAGGTTCAGCAGGACCTCGGCGATGCCGCTCATGCCGGCCCCGCCAATGCCCACGAAGTGGATGTTTTTGACGATATGCTTCATTGGATTGCTGCTTCGCTCACTTCAGTCCCTGGCCAGCTGGCTGCACACCTCGGCGACGCGCCGGGTTGCCTCAGGCTTGGCCAGTCCGCGCGCCAGACGCGCCATATCTTTCAGCTGCGACCGGGTCAGGCTGGCGATGGTCTGCGCCAGGCCCTCGGCCGTCAGGTCTTGTTGCTGCACCAGCAGGGCCGCGCCCGCGCTGGACAAAAACTTTGCGTTGGTGGTCTGGTGGTCATCCACCGCGTGCGGGAACGGCACGAAGAGCGCCGCCACGCCCGCCGCGGCCACTTCCGACACCGTCATCGCGCCGGCGCGGCAGATCACGAGATCCGCATCGGCATAGGCGCGCGCCATGTCGTCGATGAACGGCAACGTCTGCGCCGGCACCTGCGCCGCCGCGTAGTTGGCGCGCAGCGTGTCGATCTGCCTGGCGCCCGCCTGGTGGGTCACCACCGGACGCTCGCTTTGCGGCAACAGCGCGATCGCCTTCGGCACAACCTCGTTCAGCGCCGCGGCGCCCAGGCTGCCGCCCACCACCAGGATGCGCAGCGGGCCGGTGCGCTGGTCGTAGCGCGACTCGGGCGCATCCAGGTGCGCCAGTTCCTCGCGCACCGGATTGCCGGTCCATTCGCCGCCGGGCAGCGTGTCCGGGAACGCGCACAGCACGCGGTCGGCCACCTTGGCCAGCACCTTGTTGGCCAGGCCGGCAATCGAGTTCTGCTCGTGCAGCACCAGCGGCCGCCCCAGCAGCGACGCCATCATGCCGGCCGGGAAGGTGATATAGCCGCCCATGCCCAGCACCACGTTCGGCCGCACGCGGCGCAGTGCGCCGATGCTCTGCCAGAACGCGCGCAGCAGGTTCAGCGGCAGCAGGAACTTGGTCACCAGCCCCTTGCCACGCAGCCCGCCGAACTGGATGTATTCCATCGGGATGCCGTGCTTGGGCACCAGCGTGGCTTCCATGCCGGTCCGGTTGCCCAGCCAGACAATGTTCCAGCCCTGCTCGCGCAACGCATGCGCGACCGCCAGCCCCGGGAACACATGCCCCCCGGTGCCGCCGGCCATCACGAGCAGGGTGCGCGGTGCGGTCATGCCTTGCCTCCGCGCGCCGGCACGCGATTGTGGCCGCGCACGCCGTGCGTGGCTTCACCCACTTGCGGCAAATTGAAGATGTATCGCTGCACGATGGTCATACCTTCCCTCCACGCATCAGCACGCGATTTTGGCTTCGGCCGCTGCGCTTAACTTCCTGCTGACGCAGGAAGTTAGCCTTCGCCGAAACCGTGTATTGCTGCGTTCCGGTCATACCTTCCCTCCGCGCATCAATACACGGTTTTCATAATCGATACGGAGCAGGATCGCCAACGCCACGCAGTTCATCAGGATCCCCGACCCGCCATAGCTCACCAGCGGCAGCGTCAGCCCCTTGGTCGGCAGCAGGCCCAGGTTCACGCCCATGTTGATAAAGGTCTGCCAGCCGATCCACACGCCGATGCCCTTGGCCACCAGTCCTGCAAAGGTGCGGTCGAGCTGCAGCGCGGTGCGTCCGATATTGAAGGCGCGGCGCACCAGCCAGTAGAACAGCACGATCACCACCAGCACGCCGATAAAGCCGAACTCCTCGCCGATCACCGCAAGGATGAAGTCGGTATGCGCCTCGGGCAGGTAATGCAGCTTCTCGATGCTGCCGCCCAGCCCGACCCCGGTCCATTCGCCACGGCCGAAGGCAATCAGCGAATGCGTCAGCTGGTAGGCCTTGCCCAGCGCGTTGCTCTCTTCCCACGGGCTCAGGTAGGCAAAAATCCGCTCGCGCCGCCACGGTGACGCCGTAATCAGCAGCGCGAACGCGCCCACCGCCACGCCGACCAGCCCGGCGAACAGCTTGCCGTTGATGCCGCCCAGGAACAGGATGCCCATCGCCACCGCCGCGATCACCAGGAACGCGCCCATATCGGGCTCGAGCAGCAGCAGCATGCCGACCACCACCACCGCCACGCCCATCGGCAGGAAGCCCTTGGCCAGGGTCTGCATCCACTCCTGCTTGCGCACGGTGTAGTTGGCGGCATACAGCACCACCGCCAGCTTCATCAGCTCGGACGGCTGGAAATTCATCACGCCCAGCGGGATCCATCGGCGCGCGCCGTTCACGCCCTTGCCGATGAACGGCACCAGCACGATCACCAGCAGGATCAGCGCAACGATAAAGAGCTTGGGCGCATAGCGGTCCCATACCTTCACCGGCACCTGGAACGCCACCAGCCCGACCGACAGCCCGATAAACAGCGCAAACGCATGCCGCACCAGGAAATGGCTTTCGCGATAGTTGGCGTAGCGCGGCGAATCCGGCAGCGCGATCGAGGCCGAAAAGACCATCACCAGGCCGAGCGCAAGCAGCACGATCGCGACCCACAGCAGGGGCTGGTCGTACTCCATCATGCGCGAGCGCGTGGGCTTGACGCCCGATACCGCGTCACGCAGGCCACCCCAGGCATTGCCGATGGTGGCGCCGATAAACCCGCTGCGCTTGACCTGTGGGTTGGTCTCAAGCTGGCTCATGGCAGGATCCCCCGGGACAGGGCCAGTTCTTCCACCGCGGCTCGGAATACCTCGGCGCGGTGCACGTAGTTGCGGAACATGTCGAGGCTGGCGCAGGCCGGCGACAGCAGCACGACGTCGCCGTGCTCGGCCAGCTCCGTGGCCTTGGCCACGGCCTCTTCCAGCGTGGCGGCATCGGCCAGGGTGGCGCCGCTGCCCTGCAGGGCATCGCGCAACTCACCCGCGGCGCGGCCGATCAACACCACGGCGCGCGCGTATTGCGCCACCGGCGTGGCCAGCGGAGAGAAATCCTGGCCCTTGCCTTCGCCGCCGGCGATCAGCACCACGCGCTTGTCCAGCCCGGACAGCGCGGCCACGGTTGCACCGACATTGGTGCCCTTGCTGTCGTCGAAATACTCGACGTCGTCGATAGTGGCGACCCACTCCACGCGGTGCGGCTCGCCGCGGTACTCGCGCAGGCCGTGCAGCAAAGCGTTCATCGGCAGGTCGATGGCACGGCACAGCGCCAGTGCTGCCATGGCGTTGGTGGCGTTGTGCATGCCGCGGATATGCAGCGCATCGGCGGGCATCAGGCGCTTATGGCGCACCGGCACGGCTCCCTCGGTGCTGTCCTGGCCCCCCGCGGCGACCTTGCGGCGGCGCGGCTTGCCCTCCCCTTCCGCTTCCGAGTCGGGCTCCGCCAGCACCAGCCAGGGCATTCCGCCCTCGCGCAGGATGCCGAAGCTGCCCGGCACTTCGGGCAGGTCGACACCGAAGGTCACCGGCTTGCGGCCCGGGCGCGCCATGTCCAGCGTCAGGCGGTCATTGCGGTTCAGCACCTGCACGCACTGGCTGTCGGCCGGCCCGAAGATGCGCGCCTTGGACGCGGCGTAGGCCTCCATCGAGCCGTGCCAGTCCAGGTGGTCCTGGGTCACGTTGAGCACGGTGGCCGCATGCGGCGCCAGCGTGTGCGTGGTTTCCAGCTGGAAGCTCGATAGCTCCAGCACCCAGACGTCCGGCAGCGTGGCCGAGGCGATGCATGCCGACAGCTTGTCCAGCGCCGACGGGCTGATATTGCCCGCCACCGCCACGGTCTTGCCCGCGCGTTCGATCAGCCGGCCAGTCAGCGCGGTGGTGGTGGTCTTGCCGTTGGTGCCGGTGATCGCCAGGATCTTCGGAGCGTAGCCCGACTCGTCTTCCAGGTGCTTCAGCGCGCGCGCAAACAGCTCGATCTCGCCCCACACCGGGATGCCGCGCGCCTGCGCCGCGGCCAGCAGGGCACCGGTGCCGGCGTCCAGCGGCGACAGGCCCGGGCTGATCGCCACCAGGCCGATATCGTCCAGCAGGCTTTCCGCGAACGGGCCGCCCACGAACTCGGCCGAGGTCAGCTCGGCCTGCAGGAAGACAAGGTTGGCGGGCGCCTCGCGCGTGTCGGCCACGCGCACCGCGCAGCCGTTCAGGCCACACCAGCGCGCCATGGCCAGCCCCGATTCGCCGAGGCCAAGTACCAGCACATGAGGTTTCTGCAGCTCGCCAAACACTTCGATTTCCTGCCTTTGGTTTCCTGTATCTATATAGAGAGCGCCGCGGTTCTCACCATCGGCGCAGCCATCAACGCAGCTTCAGCGTCGACAACCCGATCAGCACCAGCAGCATGGTGATGATCCAGAAGCGCACCGTGACCTGCGTTTCCTTCCAGCCGCCCAGCTCGAAATGGTGGTGCAGCGGCGCCATCCGGAACAGCCGCCTGCCCTCGCCATAACGGCGCTTGGTGATCTTGAACCACGTGACCTGCGCCATCACCGACAGCGTTTCCACCACGAAGATGCCGCCCATCACGAACAGCACGATCTCCTGGCGCACGATCACCGCCACCGTGCCCAGCGCGCCGCCCAGCGCCAGCGCGCCCACGTCGCCCATGAACACCTGCGCCGGGTGCGCGTTGAACCAGAGGAATGCCAGTCCCGCCCCGGCCAGCGCCGAGCAGAAAATCAGCAGCTCGCCCGCGCCCGGGATATGCGGGAACAGCAGGTACTTGCTGTAGACCGAGTTGCCCATCACGTAGGCAAACACGCCCAGCCCGCCGCCGACCAGCACCACCGGCATGATCACCAGCCCGTCCAGGCCGTCGGTCAGGTTCACGGCGTTGCTCGAGCCCACGATCACCAGGTAGGTCAGCACGATGAAGCCGGCCACGCCCAGCGGATAGCTGACTTCCTTGAAGAAGGGCACGATCAGGTTGGACTTGTACGGCATGTCGAGCGACAGCCCGCCCTCGACCCAGTTCAGGAACAGCTCCCAGACCCGCACGTTGCTGCTTTCGGACACCGAGAACGCCAGGTAGACCGCGGCCACCAGGCCGATCAGCGTCTGCCAGAAAAACTTTTCGCGGCTCGACATGCCGCGCGGGTCGCGGTAGACCACCTTGCGGTAGTCGTCGACCCAGCCGATGGCGCCGTAACCGAAGGTGACCAGCATCACCACCCAGATAAAGCGGTTGCCCCAGTCGCACCACAGCAGCGTCGAGACGGCGATCGACACCAGCACCAGCACGCCGCCCATGGTCGGTGTGCCGGCCTTGACCAGGTGCGTCTGCGGGCCGATGGTGCGCACCGCCTGGCCGACCTTCAGTTCGGTCAGCTTGCGGATCACCCACGGACCGAACGTCAGGCCGATCAGCAGCGCAGTGAGGTTGGCCATCACCGCGCGGAAAGTCAGGTAGTTGACGACCCGGAGGAAGCTGTAGTCGTTTTGCAGCCACTGGGCCAGAGCCAATAACATCGTGTTGTCTTCGTTAATGTGCGGAAGTGTCTGCGACCAGCGCAGCGACCATCCGTTCCATGCGCATGAAGCGCGATCCCTTCACCAGCACGGCGCCGGCTTGCGCCGCCATGCCCCCGCTGTCTTCCTCCAAGGCCTTTGCCAGGTCTTCCGCGCTGCCGAAATGGCGGCCGTTGGCGCCGAACGCCCGCACCGCGTGCACGGCCAGCTCACCGGTGGCCCACAACGTGTCGACGCCGCGCGCCTGCGCGTAGGCGCCGATCTCTTCGTGGAAAGCCGGCCCCTGGTCGCCGACCTCGCCCATGTCACCCAGCACCAGCACGCGCGGCGCGGCAAAGCCGGCCAGCACGTCGATGGCGGCGCGCATGGAATCGGGGTTGGCGTTGTAGGTGTCGTCGATGACCACCGTGCCGCCCGGCGTGTACTTCACCTGCAGCCGGCCCTTGACCGCCTGGAAGCCGGCCAGCCCCGCCTGGATCGCCGGCACGTGGACGCCCGCGGCCAGCGCGCAGGCGATCGCCGCGAGCGCATTGCGCACGTTGTGCTCGCCCAGCAGCGCAAGCCTGACTTCAAACGCATGGCCCGGCGCGCGCACCTGCATCACCTGCGCGCCGTCGATCAGCGCCATGGTGGCGTGCACATCCGCGCGCTGCGAGGTGCCGAACGACAGCGCCCGGCGCGCACCGGCGGCCTCGCGCCAGACCGGCGCATAGGCACCGCCGCTTTCCTCGTCGAGCGGGAACACCGCCACGCCGTCCGCCGGCAGCGCCGCGAGCGCTGCCGCGTGCTCGTGCGCCACGGCTTCCACGCTGACCATGAATTCCTGGTGCTCGCGCTGCGCGTTGGTGATGACCGCCACGGTGGGCTGGGCAATGCCAGCCAGGTAGACGGTCTCGCCCGGATGGTTCATGCCGAGCTCCAGCACCGCCAGCTTGTGCGTGGTGCGCAGGCGCAGCACCGTCAGCGGCAGGCCGATGTCGTTGTTCAGGTTGCCACCGGTGGCCAGGCGCTGGTCTTCGCCCACCGCCGCGGCGAAGATCGCCGCGATCATTTCCTTGACCGTGGTCTTGCCGTTGCTGCCGGTTACCGCCACCGCGGGCAGCGTGAACCGGCGGCGCCAGCCGGCGCCCAGCTCGCCCAGCGCGATGCGGGTGTCGGGGGCGACGATGGCTGGCACGCCAGCATCGACTTCACGGCTCACCAGCACGGCCGCGGCGCCCTTGGCCACCACGTCGGCGATGAAATCATGCGCATCGAAGCGCTCGCCCTTCAGCGCGACAAACAGGTCGCCGGGCCCGACGGCACGGCTGTCGGTCTGCACGCGCGAGAACGCAACGGCGCCGTCGCCGGAAACGCGCGCGCCGGCGATCCAGCCGGCGGCGTCCTGCAAGTTGGTCATGGTGGTCTGGCTCATGCCGATACTCCACGGGTGGCAAGCGCCAGGCGGACATGCTCGCGGTCGGAGAACGGGCGCTTGCGCCCTTGGATCTCCTGGGTGGCCTCGTGGCCCTTGCCTGCCACCAGCACCACGTCGGCCGGCGCCGCGTGCCGGATGGCGTAAAGGATGGCGGCGGCGCGGTCCTCGATCTGGCGGCCACGCGCGCGGTCCGCCATGCCGTCGGAGATCGCGTCCAGGATCTCCTGCGGATCCTCGCTGCGCGGGTTGTCGCTGGTCAGGATGACGTCGTCGGCCAGGCGCTCGGCGACTGCGCCCATCAGCGGGCGCTTGATCGGGTCGCGGTCGCCGCCGCAGCCGAACACGCACCACAGCCGGCCATGGCGCGCCTGCGCCACCGGGCGCAGAGCGGCCAGCGTCTGTTCCAGCGCGTCGGGGGTGTGGGCGTAGTCGACCACAGCAAGCGGACCCAGCGCGGCGTCGCTACCGTGGGCGCCGAACAGTTCCATGCGGCCCTCGACCGGCGTCAGCGCGCGCAACGCGGCCAGCGCCGCATCCCACGCCACGCCGTTGGCCAGCGCCGCGCCCAGCACCGCCAGCAGGTTGCTGACGTTGAAGGCGCCGATCATGGGCGTGGACATCTCGGCGCTGCCGAAGCTGCTGTCGATATGGAAAGCAGTGCCGTTGGGCGTGGCGCGCACGTTGGTGGCGCGCAGCCATTCGCCGCGCGGGCGGCGCACCGTGGCGGCGCCGGGGCCGTCGATGCCGTATTCGATCACGTGCGGCGCCGCGATGGCGGCCGCGTCCGCCGCCAGCAGCCGCTGGCCCATGGCGTCATCGCGGTTGACCACCGCGGTGCGCAGGCCGTCCCACTGGAACAGGCGCTCTTTGGCGGCCTCGTACTCGGCCATCGAGCCGTGGTAGTCGAGGTGGTCCTGCGTCAGGTTGGTCAGCACCGCCACCGAGAAATGCGTGCCGGCGACGCGCTCCTGCTCGAGGCCGTGCGAGGACACTTCCATCGCCACGGCCCGCGCGCCGGCATCGTGCAGCGCCGCCAGGCTGGCCTGCAGCTGAACCGCATCGGGCGTGGTGAAGCCGGTCGCTTGCAAGGCACCGGGGAAGCCGGTGCCGAGCGTGCCGACGGTCGCGCACGGCGTGCCCGCGGCCTGCAGCACGCGCGCCAGCCACTGGCTGCACGAGGTCTTGCCGTTGGTGCCGGTAATACCGGTCACGGCCAGGCCGCGCACCGGGTTGCCGTGCCAGCCGGCGGCGATCGGGCCGGCCAGTTGATGCAGGCTGCTGACCGCCAGATGCGGCACGACATCGCCAAACGGCCAGTCGAAGCCGTCGGCCTCATAGACGATGGCGCCGGCGCCGGCCGCGATGGCCTGCTGGATATAGGGCCGCCCGTCGGTGGCCAGGCGCTCGTTGCCGAGCACGTAGGCGAAGAACACGTCGCCGCGCGACAGCCGACGGCTATCGCCGGTCAGCTGCGCCGAAGCGGCCACGTTGGTACGCAGCCAGGCCAGCGCGTTGCTGGCCTGGGTGGTCACCTCGAGCGGGAGCAGGGGCTTGGCCGTCATTGGGTCGCGCTCCACGGTTCGCTTTCCGGCACCTTGTCGCTGACCACCAGCTGGCGGATCGGCGAATCGGGCTGGACATTCAGTGCGCGCAGCGTGCCGCCGGTGATGGCGGCGAACGCCGGGCCGGCCACCAGGCCGCCGTAGTGGCTGCCGGCGGTGGGCTCGTCGACGCTGACGGCGACGATGATGCGCGGGTTGGACATCGGCGCCAGGCCGATAAACGAGGCGCGGTACTTGCTGCGGTTATAGCCGCGGCCTTCGTGCTTGTAGGCGGTGCCGGTCTTGCCGCCGACGCGGTAGCCCATCACCTGCGCCTCGGGCGCGGTGCCGCCGGGCGCGGTCACGGTTTCCATCATGGCGCGCACGTCGCGCGCCACCTGCGGCGACAGGATGCGCTCGCCGGTGGCCGGACCATTGGTGCGGAACATGGTGACCGGGATCAGTTCCCCGTCGTGCGCGAAGATGGTGTAGGCATGCGCCATCTGGAACAACGACACCGACAGGCCGTAGCCGTACGACATGGTGGCCTGCTCGATCGGACGCCAGCTCTTGAACGGGCGCACGCGCCCCGCCACCGCGCCGGGGAAGCCGATCTTGGGCGCCTGGCCCAGGCCGATGCTGGTGTAAATATCCCACATCTCCTGCGGCTTCATCATCATCGCGATCTTGGTCGTGCCGATGTTGGACGACTTCTGTATCACGCCAGTGACGGTGAGCGCGCCGTAGTTGTGGGTGTCGGTGATGGTGGCGCCTTCGAACTGGTACTTGCCGGTGGTGGTGATCACCGTCGATGGCGTCACGCGCTTGAGCTGCAGCGCCAGCCCCACGGTGATCGGCTTCATCATCGAGCCGGGCTCGAAGGTGTCGGTCAGCACGCGGTTGCGCAGCTGCTCGCCGGACAGCCGGGTGCGGTCGTTGGGGTTGTAGGTGGGCCAGTTGGCCAGCGCCAGCACCTCGCCGGTCTGGGCGTCGAGCACCACCGCGCTGGCGGCCTTGGCCTTGTGCTTGTCGACCACGGCCTTGAGTTCGTTGTAGGCCAGGTACTGGATCTTGGCGTCGATCGACAGCTGGATGTCCTCGCCGTCGCGCGGGGTCTTCAGGATGCCGATGTCCTCGACCACGCGGCCGAGGCGGTCCTTGATCACCTGGCGTGCACCGGGGCGGCCGGCCAGCCCGGTCTCGCGCGCCAGCTCCACGCCTTCCTGGCCGCGGTCTTCCACGTTGGTGAAGCCCACGATATGCGCCATCGCCTCCCCTTCCGGGTAGAAACGCTTGTACTCGCGGGTCTGGTGGATGCCGTCGATCTTGAGCGCGGCGATCTTGTCGGCGACGTCGGGCAGCACCTGGCGCTTCAGGTAGACAAAGCCCTTGTCCTCCGACAGCTTCTTGCCGAGGTCCTTCTCGGACATGCCGAGCAGCCTGGCCAGCTGGCGGATCTTGGCCAGCTCGACCTGGTTGGGGACGTCTTCAGGGACCGCCCAGATCGCCTTGACCGGCAGGCTGGTGGCCAGCACCAGGCCGTTGCGGTCCAGGATCTTGCCGCGCGTGGCCGGCAGCTCCAGCGTGCGCTGGAAGCGCTTCTTGCCCTCGGCCTCATAGAACTGGTTGCCGGGGCCCTGGATCCATGCGGCGCGCAGCGCCAGCGCGACAAAGGCCGCGAACATCAGGAACACCACCAGCTTGGAGCGCCACATCGGCAGGCGCAGCCCCAGCACCGGGCTGGCCGAGAACTGGCCGCTGCGCGGGCGCGACGGGGTGCCGCTGCCGTTGCGGCCGGGCGGGTTGGGTCGGGCCATGCTCATTGGCGCGCCTCCGCCTCGCTAGCCGGCGCGGGCTGCGCCGGCGGCAGCACGATGCCCGACAGGTACTGGGTCTTGCCGGGGTTGGCCGGCGCCATCTTCAGCTGCGCGCGCGCCGCATCGGCGATGCGCGCGCTCTTGCCGAGCGAGCTCTGCTGGTACTGCAGGCGCGCCCAGTCGATGTCGAGCTGGCGTTCTTCCGCTTGCGCCCGCTCCAGCGCCACGAACAGCGTGCGCGCCTGGTGCTGCGCGCTCACCAGCGAGAGCGCGCACAGGATCAGCGCGGCCAGCAGGAAGAAGGTCAGGCGGTTCATGTGCGCGCGCCTCCGCCGGCCGGAGCCAGTTTCTCGGCCACGCGCATCACGGCCGAGCGCGCGCGCGGGTTGGCGGCGATCTCTTCGGCGCCGGGCTTGAAGCGTCCGAGCAGGCGCAGCGTGGGTTGCGGCAAGTCGGCCGCGCGCAGCGGTGCGCGGCGCAGGGCCGGGTCGGCATCCTGCTGGGGACGGGCGTGCGCCGCCATGAACCGCTTGACGATGCGGTCCTCCAGCGAATGGAAGCTGATCACCACCAGGCGTCCCCCTACCTGCAGCAGGTCATAAGCCGCCTTCAGCCCTCTTTCGAGGTCCTCAAGCTCTTGATTGACGTGAATCCGTAGAGCCTGAAAGGTGCGGGTCGCAGGGTCCTGGCCCTTCTCGCGTGTTTTGACGGCTTTCGCCACGAGCGCGGCAAGGTCGGCAGTAGTGGCGATGGGTCCGCCATCGCCGGGTTCGCGCCGGCGAGCAACAATCGCCTTTGCAATCTGTACAGCAAACCGTTCTTCCCCATAGTCTCGTATCACCCTGGCAATGTCCTGCTCATCCGCCTGCGCCAGCCACTGCGCGGCGGTGATGCCGCGCGTGGTGTCCATGCGCATGTCAAGCGGGCCCTCGAAACGAAAGGAAAACCCCCTCGCCGCCTCATCGATCTGGGGCGAGCTGATCCCCAGGTCGAGCAGCACGCCGGCCACGTGGCCGCGCCCGGCAAGGCGCTCTGCCATGTCCGCAAAGCTGGCGTGCTCAATGGAGAAGCGGGCATCCCCGATGGTGCCCGCTTCTGCGATTGCTGCTGGGTCCTTGTCGAATGCGACCAGGGCCCCGTCGGGCCCCAGCCGGGCCAGTACCGCCCGGCTGTGCCCTCCCCTGCCGAAGGTGCCGTCCACGTAGACGCCGTCCGGGCGCCAGACCAAGGCGTCGACGGCCTCGTCCAGCAGCACGGTGCGATGGCGCAGGGCGGGGGTTGCCGGCGTTCCGGTAGGACTCATGACCTCTTCAGAAAGAGAAATTTTTCAATGCTTCGGGCATGCCTTGCGCCATCGCCTGCTGTTCCTTGGCGGCGTAGGTCGCGGCATCCCACACTTCGAAATGGCTGCCCATGCCGAGCAGCATGACCTCTTTGTCGAGCATGGCGGCACTGCGCAGCTCCGGTGCGATCAGCACCCGGCCTGCGCCGTCCATTTCCACGTCGGCGGCGTTGCCCAGGAAGATGCGCTTCCACCAGTGCGCATCCATCGGCAGCGCTGCAATGCGCGTGCGGAAGGTTTCCCACTCGGGCCGTGGAAACAGCAGCAGGCAGCCATCCGGGTGCTTGGTCAGCGTCACCCGGCCCTCGGCCTGCTGTTGCAGCGCCTCGCGGTGCCTGGACGGAATGGACATCCGCCCCTTGGCATCCAGCGACAGCGCCGATGCTCCCTGAAACAAGCTCGCTCCCGGTCCCTGCCAGCTGCCGGTGACCCCTGGCGGCTGGCAATCGCGTGAATCCCTCTGTTTCCGACTGTGGCGAAATGATCCCACGGTCGGTTCGCAATTTCACACAAAAATACACTTCCTCACACTATTTCCCACTTTAGAGGAAGCGATTTGGGCGGTCAAGGCTCGCTGCAGGGCAGCAAACGAGATTTTTCGAATCAGAACAATGACTTAGCGCGCACACCTCACGCACCGTGAAAGTGAATCCTTAATGAAATGAAGATCTTAGGGAGGAAAGCAGAGAAACCACCTGAGAACTGCGGGAGGAGGACTGCCGGCGGCGGCGGGAACGACTGTCCCGCAGCCCGAGGGAAGGATACAACAATCGCCCGCCAGCACCGGAAAATCAAGGGCGCGCGGGCAACCGCGAGCGCGCGGCCATGAGGCCGGGCGCACGGACGCCGCGCTTCAGATGCGGTAGGCCGCGGTGGTCATCACGCGCGAGGCGCCGCGCATCAGCGCACGCACCGGCGCCGGCAGCGGGATGCCGCCGGCATCGCGGGCGGCATCGCCATGGCGGATCTCGTCGTCGCGCATCTGCTCAAGGATGGCGCGCGAGCGGCCGTCCGCTTCAGGCAGGCGGTCCAGGTGGCCGCCGAGATGATGCTCGACCTGGCGCTCGGTCTCGGCCACGAAGCCGAGGCTGATCTTGTCGCCAGCGCGGCCCGCGGCCCAGCCGATCGCGAACGCGCCCGCGTACCACAGCGGGTTGAGCAGGCTCGGGCGCGAGCCCAGTTCGCGCAGCCGCTCGGCGCACCAGGCCAGGTGGTCTTCTTCTTCGCGCGCGGCGGCATCCATCTGCGCGCGCACTGTCGCGTTGCGCGCGGTCAGTTTCTGCGCCTGGTACAGGGCCTGGGCGCAAACCTCGCCGACATGGTTGATGCGCATCAGCCCGGCTACGTGACGGCGCTCGTCCGCGCTCATCTGCTCGGTATCCGGCGCCAACTGGTCGGCCGGGTTGGCGCGCGCGGAGCGGGTTGCTCCGGCAATGGCGCGCAGTGCCACGTCGAATTCTTTGATCAGTGTGTCCATGTCGCGGATGCGGATTGATCTGCTTGCTCCCGAGGCCCTGCCATGGTGGGCTACGGCCCGCAACGGCCGCATCGGGATTACCCGCATTGTAGCTTGCCTCTAATTCGCGCCATCCCGCACCACGCCTTGCATTGATGCGGCCCGCTACTCAGAAACCCTGAGTTGTTAAAACCAGACAAGGGGGTTGCGCCCGACTGGTGAACGAAAAGTTGTTTGTTACAGTACTTCGCAACTTCTAAGGAAGTTTGACGCATGGGGGATGGAGACCAACAGGAGGTTCCCCCGGCCCGTCACCAATAATTCTTACAGTGGAGATCAACGAGCATGAAGAAATCGCTTCTGGCGCTGGCAGCGCTTGGCGCATTTGCTGGGGCGGCGCAGGCCCAATCGAGCGTCACGCTCTACGGTGTTGTGGATGCCAACATCGAGTACGTGAGCAACATGTCGAGCGTCATCCCGTCGTCCGCCAACGGCTTTGCCACCGGCCCGGCCGAAAACCTCTTCCGTATGTCGTCCGGCGGCCTGTCCGGCTCGCGCTGGGGTCTGCGCGGCGTGGAAGACCTCGGCAGCGGCCTGAAGGCGCTCTTCGTGATGGAAAGCGGTTTTGGCCTGGATGACGGGCGTTCGCAGCAGGGCGGCCGCCTGTTCGGTCGTCAAGCTTACGTCGGCCTGGAAAGCGCCCAGGTGGGCCGCGTCACCTTCGGCCGCCAGTACACCTCGCTGTTCGACATGATGGCCAACTTCTCACCGACCGGCTATGCCACCCAGTATGAACCGGTGGTGGCCCAGCTCGGCCTGAACTTCCGCTCGGACAACACCGCCAAGTACACCGGCAAGTTCGGCCCGGTGACCGCGGTCGCGCACTGGTCGTTCGGTAACGGCGTTGCCGGCGGCGGTGAAGTCCCCGGCCAGTTCCGCCGCGACACCGGCTACGGTGCCGGCGTGTCATGGGTAGCCGGCCCGTTCGGCATCAGCGGCGCCTATGACCAGTACAACCCGACCCTGAACGCCGCCGGCGGCACCGGCGAATTCAGGAAGGCCGCGGTCGCTGCCAGCTATGCCTTCGGTCCGGCCAAGCTGATGGCTGGCTATCGCTGGGGCATGAGCAAGCATGTGAACGACAATACGATCCTGAAGGACAACTACTACTGGGTCGGCGGCAACTACCAGGTCACGCCGGCACTGGGCCTGACGCTGGCCTACTACTACGACGACGTCAAGAACTTCAACCCGGCCGCCGCCACCACCAACGTCACCAACAACATCAAGAACCCCTGGCAGATTTCGTTCATCGCTGATTACAACCTGTCCAAGCGTACCGACGTGTACCTGACCGCGGCCTTCTCGAAGAACGCGGGCCTGAACTTCGACACCTCGGCCATCAGCTTCGCCAACGGTTACTTCCTGGGTACCGGCGAAGACAAGATGATTGGCGCCGCCGTCGGCATCCGCCACAAGTTCTAAGCAAATCCCGCTTGAACTGGAAAGGCACCTCCGGGTGCCTTTTTTCATTGGCTGGGCCGCGCACCCCAATACTCCATAGGGCATCACCTCATCGGCACCGCCTTGGGTGCCGACTAGAATGCACTGACCCCATGCCGGCGCAAGGCGCGGCGCACAACACCAGGAGACCACGCATGCAACCCAATCGCCGGCGCATCGTCGCGCTGCTGCTGTCCGCCAGCCTCGGTGCCCTCGCCGCGCCGGCGGCGCTGGCCGCGGATCCATATCCATCCAAGCCGATCCGGCTGGTGGTCCCATTCGCCGCCGGCGGCACCACCGATATCCTGGCCCGCGCCGTCGCCGCGGAGCTGGCCAAGCTGCCTGGCTGGAACGTGGTGGTGGACAACAAACCCGGCGCGGGCGGCAATATCGGTGCCGATATCGTCGCCAAGGCAGCGCCGGACGGCTATACGCTGCTGATGGGCACGGTCGGCACCCACGGCATCAACCAGTCGCTGTATGCCAAGCTGCCGTTCGACCCCATCAAGGACTTCGCGCCCATCACCGAAGTGGCGGCGGTGCCGAACGTGCTGGTGCTCAACCCGGCCTTCGCGCAGCAGAACAAGATCGACAGCGTCAAGGACCTGATCGCCTACGCGCGTGCCAACCCAGGCAAGCTGAACATGGCTTCCAGCGGCAACGGCACCTCGATCCACCTGGCTGGCGAGCTGTTCAAGACGCAGACCAAGACCTTCATGGTCCATTTCCCGTACAAGGGCAGCGGGCCGGCGCTGACCGACCTGACCGGCGGCACCATGCAGGTGATGTTCGACAACCTGCCCTCGTCGATGGCGCTGATCAAGGCCGGCAAGCTCAAGGCGCTGGCCGTGACCAGCGCCAAACCCTCGCCGGCACTGCCGGGCGTGCCGACCATCGCGCAGGCGGCTGGCCTGCCGCAGTACGAGGCCAGCTCCTGGTTCGGCATGCTGGCACCCGCCGGGACGCCGCCGGAAATCATCCACCGCATCCAACAGGAAGTGGCCAAGGCGCTCGGTGCGCCCGCGGTGCGCGAACGCCTGCAGGCACAGGGCGCCGAACCGGTCGGCAACACGCCGGAGCAGTTCGCCGCGCTGATCCGCGCCGAGACCACCAAATGGGCCAAGGTGGTCAAGGATTCGGGCGCCAAGGTCGATTGACGGCGGTTTGATCGCCGGCAGGGCGACCGTCCGCATCGCGCATATACTTGAGGCATAAAATGTTGGCTGCCGGCCCGATCCGGCAGCCGCTGGCGGCGTTCGCCGCACACCTGCGCACCCTGAAGATGCCAAACCTGTCTCCTGCCGCCGGCGCCGAGAACGCGCCGGTCGACCTTGAAACCCGTGCCGACCAGACCGAGCACGAAGACCTGCGGCTGTGGCTGCGGCTGCTGACCTGCACCAACCTGATCGAAGGCGACATCCGCTCGCGGCTGCGGCAGGAATTTGCCTGCACGCTGCCGCGCTTCGACCTGATGGCCCAGCTCGACCGCCACCCCGAAGGGCTGAAGATGGGCGAGCTGTCGCGCCGCATGATGGTCACGGGCGGCAATGTCACCGGCATCACCGACCAGCTGCAGCAGGAAGGGCTGGTCTCGCGCGAGGCGCTGCCCACCGACCGCCGCGCCTACCTGATCCGCCTGACGCCGGCCGGACGCGCGGCATTCTCGCGCATGGCGCGTGCGCATGAGGATTGGATCGGGCAACTGTTTTCGGGGCTGGCCGAAACCGACCGGCGCGCGCTGTTCCGACTACTCGGCAGGCTAAAGAACGGCCTGATCTCGCCATGAAGACGCTACCCTACCTCACGCTGTGCGGCCTGCTGCCGCTCCTGGCCGCGTGCAGCAGCACGCCGCAACCACCGCAGGTGACCCCGGTGAACGCCACCATCAAGCTCGGCCGCGTGACCGAGAAGACATTCCTGACGCGGATGGACGTCGCGCAGGCGCCCTACTACGGCAGCGGCACCAGCGTCGGCGTAGGTGCGGCGGGCGGTGGCGGAGGCGGCGGGGTGGGCGTCGGCTTTGCCTTCGACCTGAGCCGGCTGTTCAATCGCCCGGCGCCGGTGCAGCAGGTCGACCTGTTCCAGTACAAGGTGCGGACCATGGAAGGCGCGCTCGTATCGGCCAATGCGCCGGCGATACCGGGGCTGGAGCCAGGAGCGTGCGTGCGGGTGATCTATCTCGATGGGAGCACGGATCCGAGGCTTGCGCCGTCGAACGAATGCTGAGCCGCTGAACGCGGCAAGACAAACGGCCTCCGTTGCGGAGGCCGTTCTCGATTGCGCAAAAGCTGGCGCTCAGGCCGCCTTGCGGCTATCGCGCAGTTCGCGGCGCAGGATCTTGCCGACGTTGGTCTTGGGCAGCTCGGTGCGAAACTCCACGTACTTCGGCCGCTTGTAGCCGGTCAGCCGCTCTTTGCAGAACTCGATCACGTCCGCCTCGGTCAGCGCCGGGTCTTTCTTGACCACGAACAGCTTGACCACCTCGCCCGAGTGCGTGTCGGGCACGCCCACCGCGGCCACCTCCAGCACGCCCGGGCACTCGGCCACCACGCCTTCGACTTCATTCGGGTACACGTTGAAGCCCGACACCAGGATCATGTCTTTCTTGCGGTCGACGATCTTGGTGTAGCCGCGCTCGTCCATCACGCCGATATCGCCGGTCTTGAAGAAGCCATCAGGGGTCATGACCTTGGCGGTCTCGTCCGGCCGGTTCCAGTAGCCCTCCATTACCTGCGGACCGCGGATGCAGATCTCGCCTGGCTGGCCCAGCGGCAGGTCCTTGCCGTCGTCGTCGCGGATCACCACTTCGGTCGACGGCAGCGGCATGCCGATGGTGCCGGAAAACGCATTGCTGTCGGTCGGGTTGCAGGTGGCCGACGGCGAGGTCTCGGACAGACCGTAGCCTTCGATGATCGGGCAGCCGGTCTGGTCCAGCCACTTCTTGGCCACCGCTTCCTGCACCGCCATGCCGCCGCCGTTGGCCACGCGCAGGCCGGAGAAATCGACCTTGGCGATTTCCGGGTTATTGATCAGCGCGTTGTACAGCGTGTTGACCGCCGGGAACATATGGAACTTGTACTTCTGCAATTCCTTGATAAAGCCCGGGATATCGCGCGGATTGGGGATCAGCACGCTCATGCCGCCGCTGCGCATCCCCAGCAGGCAGCAGACCGTCAGCGCGAAGATGTGGTACAGCGGCAGCGCGGTAATGGTGACGACCTGGTCGATATGGCCACCCTTGGCCAGCGCCGGCTGCATCCAGGCCTCGGACTGCAGCACATTGGCAACCACGTTACGGTGCAGCAGCACTGCGCCCTTGCTCACGCCGGTGGTGCCGCCGGTGTATTGCAGGAAGGCGATATCGTCAGGTCCGCTGGTCGCCGGCTGCAGCGTGAGCTTGCTGCCCTCGGCCAGCACACTGTTGAAGCGCACGCAGTTGGGCAGTTCCCACGCCGGCACCATCTTCTTGACGTTGCGCACGACAAAATTGACGATCGCGCCCTTCAGTCCGCCGAGCATGTCGCCCATGGTGGCGACCACCACGTGCTTGACCGGCGTGCGGGCCAGCACCTGCTGCAGCGTGGCGGCAAAGTTCTCCAGGATGACAATGGCCTCGGCGCCGCTGTCCTTGAGCTGGTGCTCAAGCTCGCGCGGCGTGTAAAGCGGATTGACATTGACCACGACGAAGCCGGCGCGCAGCACCGCGGCCAGCACCACCGGATACTGCAGCACGTTCGGCATCATGATTGCCACGCGCGCGCCCGGACGCAGCCCGCGCGACTGCAGCCACGCGGCGAAGCGCGATGACATCTGGTCTAGTTCGCCATAGGTGATGGCCTTGTCCATGCAGACGAAGGCCTTGCGATCGGCATAGGTGCGGAATGACGCTTCGAGCAGCTGGGCAAGCGTACGAAACTGGCTGGCATCGATCTCGGCGGGGACGCCGGCTGGGTAGTGTTTCAGCCAAATTCTTTCCATAGCGCCGTCTCCTGAATTTGTGAATGGTCGTTCGATTTTGCCGAGATACTAAACGCGCGCCCCGGTTGAAACAACAACTTAGACGAAGTCCTCGAGGCCATCGCACGGGGCAATGCGCCCCTGACGGGCATTATGCGCCACCGGCGCCGCGGTGGCAGCGGGATAACCCCTAGGACGGTGGGCTTAGCCGCCGCTGGGCAGCACCAGCTTCATCATGTTGGTGGCGAGTTCGTGCGCAAGCGCCTCGTCATCCATGCGGCCAGGCTGGTGCCACGTGTACATGAAGCCGACCACGCTGCCGATTGCATGCGCCGTCACGCGCGCATCGCCAAAGGCAAACACGCCCTCACGCCTGCCCTCTTCCAGCAACGCATACAGGTCGCGGTAGAAGCCGCGCGCCATGCTGTCGAGCCAGGCCACGGTATCGGGACGCAGGTACTGGTTGTCGCGAAAGCTGAGCGTCGCCGGCACGTGGCAGGCGACACAGCGGCGCGCCATCTCGAGCAGGCAGGCATGCAGGCGCTCGCGCACTGGCAGCACAGGGTCGGCGGTCTCCCGGATCACGGGCAGGCAGGTCTGCGCCGACTCGCGGCACAGGATGTCGAAAATCTCGTACTTGTCGGTGAAGTAGTAGTAGACCGCCGGCTTGGTCACGCCCAGCGCGCGGCACAAGTCGTTCATGGTCATGCCGGGATAGCCCTTGGTATAGAAGAGCTGCGCGGCGGTATCGAGGATCTGGCGGCGGCGCGCTTCCTGGCGCTCGGCGACATGCAGGCGCGCCGGCACGGGCTCGGGTGCTACGTCTGACGGGGCGGGTCTCTGTACGGTCGACATGATCGCAATTCTCGCATGGCGGAATGGGGCAACCATCCGTCACATTGACGCAAGCGCGGGATCGCCATAGCATCTTACCCATCGGTATAGAGAGCTACCAACAGGTACATACCCGCGCGGCGGCCTGCTTGTGCGCCGGCACCGATCACTGCGAGGAGACCCGCACGGATGGACCAGACCACAACGCATGCCGCGGGCGCACCGCCTGCCGCACCCGCACCTGCTCCGACCTCCGAGGCTGACTATCTTGCCGACCTGCGCCGCCGCTGGCAGGCGGCCTGGCCGACCGGCGCACCGACCACCCCGCAGTACCCGCTGGGCCGCATTCCGTTGTCGGAGATGCTGCGCCACTGGGGCCAAGCGCTGCCCGACCAGCCTGCGGTGATCTTCTACGGCCACCAGACCACCTACGCCGAACTCGACGCGCAGAGCGACCGCTGTGCCGCGCTGCTGGCCGCCAGCGGCATCGGTGCCGGCGACCGCGTGGCGGTGCTGCTGCCCAACTGCCCGCAGTTCCATGTGGTGTTCTTTGCCATCCTGAAGCTGGGCGCGGTGTACGTGCCGATCAGTCCGCTGTCGCAGCACGCCGAGCTGCTGCACGCACTGCGCGACGCGACGCCACGCGCGCTGGTGGCGCTGGACCAGTTGCTGCCGCTGGTGGGCGATGCGCGCGACGAACTGGGTGCCGACGATCCGCTGTCACTGCTGTTTGTCACCAGCTTCGCCGAGGTCGCGCCGGCCGAACCCACGCTGCCGCTGCCGCCGATGGTGCAGGCGACGCGCTACGAGCTTGAGGCGGAAGACCGCGCCATCGACCTGCTGCCCGCCATCGCCGCCTGCGTCGCGCCGACGCCAATGGCGGTGCCGGACATCGACGCGCCCGCCGCGCTGAACTACACCGGCGGCACCACCGGCCTGCCCAAGGGCTGCATCCACACGCAGGGCGACATGGTCGACATGGCCGCCGCGTT
This sequence comes from Cupriavidus sp. NPDC089707, assembly GCF_044748965.1. Taxonomy (NCBI): domain Bacteria; kingdom Pseudomonadati; phylum Pseudomonadota; class Betaproteobacteria; order Burkholderiales; family Burkholderiaceae; genus Cupriavidus; species Cupriavidus sp. NPDC089707. The sequence continues at coordinate 15,709 of NZ_JBIVHB010000031.1, read as the reverse complement.
CGGCGCGGTGGGGCTGCCGGTGCAGGAAGACACCGTCATGCTTGGCTTCTTCCCTGAGTTCTGGATCGCCGGCGAGAACCTGTGCCTGATCTTCCCCGCCTTCCATGGCATCCCGCTGGTGCTGCTGGCGCGCTGGGACGCGCAGACCTTCATGGCCGCGGTGCAGCGCTACCGCGTGACCAACGCGTCGATGCTGGTGGACAGCGCGGTCGAGGTGATGGACCACCCTCGCGTGGGCGAATATGACTTGCGCTCACTGCGCCACGTGGGCGTGTCGTCGTTCGTCAAGAAGCTGAACCTGGAATACCGCCGCCGCTGGCAGGTGCTGACCGGCTCGACCATCGCCGAAACCGCCTGGGGCATGACCGAGACCCAGACCTGCAACACCTACACCTACGGCATGCAGGACGGTGACATGGACCTGCACGCGCAGCCGGTCTTCGTCGGCCTCCCGGTACCCGGCACCGAGTTCAAGGTGTGCGACTTCGGCACCGGCAGCCTGCTGCCACTGGGCAGCGAGGGCGAGTTGTGCGTGCGTACGCCGACGCTGCTCAAGGGCTATTGGAACAAGCCCGACGCCACGCGCGAATCGATGCGCGACGGCTGGTTCCATACCGGCGATATCGGCCTGATCGACGAACAGGGCTATATCCACTACCTCGGCCGCCGCAAGGAAATGCTGAAGGTGAACGGCATGAGCGTGTTTCCGGCGGAGATCGAGACGATGTTCGGCCAGCACCCGGCCGTACTGGGCTCTGCCGTGGTCGGCCGCCCCGACGAGGATCGCGGGCAGGCGCCGGTGGCCTTTGTCATGCTGAAGCCTGAGGCCGCCGGCAGCGTCGACGCCGCCGCGCTGACCGCGTGGTGTCGAGGCAGCATGGCGGTCTACAAGGTGCCGGAGGTGCGCATTGTCGATGCGCTGCCACTGACGGCGACGGGAAAGGTGCGCAAGCAGGATCTGGTGGCGCTGGCGGCACGGCTGGACTGACTTGCGGCGGCGGCCTTGCGCCCGTGCCGCCAGCCCGAGGGGAAAGGGCGCGTTATCGAGACGTGGCAGCCGTCAGTTGGTCCCGGCCGCCTTGCCGCTGGCGGTCAGCGTATCGACACGGGTAGCGGGCGGCGCCAGCCTACGCAGCGTGGCCTCGCGCTCGGCGGACGGCAGCGCGCCGATGCGGCCGGCTTCTTCATAGAAACGGCGCCAGTCGCCGTCGCACTGCACCAGCAGCGCGGTAAAGGCCGGCACCCACTGCTGGTAGGTCGCCACCGCCGCCAGGTGGGCATTGGTCAGCGGCTGGTCGAACCAGCGGTCATAGCCGCTGTAGTTGCCCCACTCCACCTTGAGCCGCGCGTATTGCGCGCGCAGGTCAGCGAAGATCCTGGCCTTGCCCTCGCGCTTGGCTTCGTCGTCCAGCGGCGTCTGGTACAGCGCCGCCAGCCGGTCGCGCGTGCCGAGCAGCAGCGCGCGGAACTGCTGGCGGCGCGCGTCGTACTGGCGATAGCTGGCGCGCGCATCCTCCGACGCATCCTCGGCCAGCCAGCGCTCCACGCCGGCGGCTTCCACGGCGGTGGCAAAGGACTCGTTGAAGGCGGTGTCGTTGCGCACGTAGACCACCTGGTGCGCCAGTTCGTGGAAGATCAGCCGCGCCAGCTCGCCCTCCGGCAGGTAGACGAAGGTATTGAGCAGCGGGTCGTCGAAATAGCCCAGCGTCGAATAGGCGGGGATGCCCGCCACGTACGCTTCCTGGCCGTCGCGGCGCAATCCCTGCGCGTACTGCTCGGCATCGGCCTGCGCGTAGTAGCCCCGGTAGCTGATGCAGCCGACGATGGGGAAGCACCACTTGCGCAACTCCATCGACAGCTCGGGCGTGGCAAACACGCTCCACACCACGTAGGGCCGGTGCAGGTTGGCGTAGCGGCGGTAGCTGCCGTTGTCGGGCAGCTTCAGCTCGCGCGAGGCATAGTCGCGGATGCGGCCGGCCAGCGCCAGCCGTTGCGCCAGGCGCGCGTCGTTGGCGTCGCGCGCGCCGGCGATAGCGTCGTTGAGCGGCTGCGCCTGCGCCATCACGCCGAGGTGGCCGCCGATCGACTGCGCGTAGTAGCCCACGGTTTCGCACCCGGCCGTGAGCAGGGCCAGGGCCGTCATGACCGCCGCCGCCAGGATTGCCGCCCCGCGCCGGCGGCCGGGTCGCGTACTCATGCCGGCAGGACTGCCCCTTCCGTGCAGGCCTCGACCTGCACCAGGCAGTCGTAGAAGACCGGCGCCCGGCCCAGGTCGGTCAGGCGCTGGCTGGTCAGCTCGTTGGCGTTCTTGCCGTCCGAAGCCAGCTTCTTCCACCAGATGGACAGGCCCACCACCAGCCCGCGCCGGGCGCGGTCGGTCACGCGGGCGCGCGCCAGCATGCTGCCGCGGTCATTGAAGGCGCGCACCATGGCGCCATGCACGATGCCGCGCTCGGCGGCGTCGGCCGGGTGGATGTCCAGGTGCGGCTCGCCCTCGGTGGCGCGCAGGCTGTCGACATTGACGAAGGAGCTGTTCAGGAAATTGCGCGCCGGCGGCGAGATCATCGCCAGCGGGTAGCGCGCCGCGAGTTCCGGCGCGGTCGCCGGGGACTCGTACTGCGGCACGTAGTCAGGCAGCGGGTCGAAGCCGTCGCGCGCCATCGGCTCGGAATAGAGCTGACACTTGCCCGAGGCGGTGGGAAAGCCGCCTTCGGCGAACGGTGCCGGCGCCAGCGCCAGCTTCTGCCAGCCCTGCTCCTTGAGCGACGCCCAGCTGATCCCGGCGGCGCGCGCATCGCCCGGCAAGATTGCCTGCGCGGCGATGTCCTCGTCGCTGTCGGCGAAGCACGGCTCGGTGAAACCCATGCGCTGCGCCAGCCGCCGGAAGATCTCGGTATTGGGCAGCGCCTCGCCCATCGGCGCGATCGCGGCGTTGTTGGCGAGGAAATAGGTGTGGCCGTAGGCCTTGTGCACGTCGGTGTGCTCGAGCTGCGTAGTGGCCGGAAGCAGGATGTCGGCATAGTCGGCGGTATCGGTGCGGAAATGCTCCAGCACCACCGTGAACAGGTCCTCGCGCGCGAAGCCGGCGGCGACCCTGGCCGACTCCGGCGCCACCGCGACCGGGTTGCTGTTGTAGACCACCACCGCCTCGATCCGTGGCGCGCCGGGCGCGGCGTCAGCCAGCAGCGCATCGCCGATGGTGCTCATGTTGACCAGGCGCGGCAGCTTGCCGGGCCAGCCCGGCAGCAGGTCGGGCCGCTGCAGCGCGGCGTCGTTGATCGGAAAGAAGCCCGAGGTCGACAGCTGCAGCCCACCGGCGGCATGACGCCACGCGCCCACCAGCGACGGCAGGCACGCCACCGCTCGCACCGCCTGGCCGCCGCCGTGAACGCGCTGCATGCCGTAGTTCAGGCGGATCGCCACCGGCTGGCGCTCGCGCACCGCCAGCTGGCCGTAGAGGCCTGCCAGCCACTCGATGTCTTCAACCGGGATGCCGCAGATCTCGGCCACGCGCGCCGGCGGATAGGCCTGGGCGCGCTCGCGCAGCCTCTCGAAGCCCACCGTGTGGCGTTCGATGTAGTCGTGGTCGAGCAGCCCGTCGCGGACCAGCACATGGATCATGCCCAGGGCCAGCGCGCCGTCGGTACCGGGCATCGGCGCGATATGGCGATGGCATTTCTCGGCACTCAGCGAGCGGTAGGGATCAATCGCCACCAGCGTGGCGCCGCGCCGCTTGGCTTCCTGTGCGCGGGTCCAGAAATGCAGGTTGGAAGCGATCGGGTTGCCGCCCCAGATGATGACGAGCCTGGCATCGACCACGTTCTCCATGTCCATGCCGACGCTGGCACCATAGGTATAGCGCAACGCTGTGGCGCCGGCGCTGGCGCAGATGGTGCGGTCCAGCCGCGATGCGCCCAGCTTGTGGAAGAAGCGTGCGGCCATGCTCTCGCCCTGCACGAGACCCATGGTGCCGGCGTAGCTGTATGGCACGATGGCCTGCGGATCGCGCGCTGCGATGGTCTGCAGGCGCGTGGCAATGGTGTCGAGCGCTTCGTCCCAGGAAATCGGTGCGAACTTGCCTTCTCCCTTCTTGCCGATGCGCTTCATCGGCGTCAGCAGGCGGTCGGGATGGTAGGTGCGTTCGGTGTAGCGCGATACCTTGGTGCACAGCACCCCCTGCGTGCCGGGGTGCTCCGGGTCGCCTGCCACCTTGACGGCGCGGCCGTCCTCGACGGTGACGAGCAAGGCACAGGTGTCGGGGCAGTCATGCGGGCAGGCGGCGCGGACAATGCGGGAAGCCATGGGATCTCCGGGGGCTGGCGGTCTGTCGTTATCGTTCGTTCGGTCGGAACGTGAACTTATGGCGCAGGCGCCCGGGTCGCGGGCCGCGGGTCTCGGGCCTGCGCCGGCGCTGCGGCGCGTCCCCGTCCGTGCGGGCGTGCGGGGCCGGGGCGGGGAGTATCTCGATCGGATTGTATTCGATATGATGTGCCGGCGCGCGGCCGGCACCACGCTGGCCGCGCGCTTGCCGTCCAATGCCGGCGCAGACCGGCCCATGGCGGCGAACGGGTAACCGAACCACATTTTGCGGGGATTTATGTTTTTCCGATCCGGGGTCAAAGGCCGGCTTGCCGGCCTGCTGGTGGCGTGCGCCATCGGCACGGGCGGGGCATCCGGCGCTGCCATCGCCAGCACTGCCATATCCGAAACCGGCGTCACCGCCGATACCATCCTGCTGGGTCAATCGGCCGCGCTGACCGGGCCAGCCGCGTCGCTCGGCAAGCAGATGAACGCGGGCGCACGGCTCTATTTCGACCACATCAACCAGCAAGGCGGCATTTTTGGCCGCAAGATCCGGCTCGAGGCGCTGGACGACTACTACGAGCCGGAGCCTGCCGCCAAGAACACACGCAAGCTGATCGAGCAAGACCGCGTCTTCGCGCTGTTCGGCTACGTCGGCACGCCCACCAGCCAGGCCGCGCTGCCGCTGGCGACACAGGCCAGGGTGCCGTTCTTCGGCCCGTACACCGGCGCGCGCTCGGTGCGCGAGCCGCGCAGCCGCTACGTCTTCCATGTCCGCGCCGGCTACAGCGACGAAGCCACGGCAATCCTGCGCCAGATCCAGACCACCGGCCTGAAGCGCGTGGCCGTGGTCTACAACGACGATGCCTACGGCAAGGCCGAGCTGGAGGAGCTGGAACGCGCACTGAAGACCGCCGCCGACAGCGGCGTGCAATTGGTCGCGCGTGAAGCCGTGGTCCGCAATACGGTGGAAATCGGTGACGCCATGCAGGGCGTGATCAAGGCCAAGCCGGACACCGTGGTGATGATCAGCGCGTATCGCACCGCCGGCGCCTTCGTCAAGGAAGCGCTGCGCCGCGGCTACAACGGGCAGTTCTACAACGTCTCGTTCGTCGGCACGCAGGCGCTGGCCAATGAGGTCGGCGCGAAAGGCAGTGGCGTGATCATCTCGCAGGTGATGCCGCATCCGGGCAATGCGACGCTGCCGGTGGTGCGTGAATACCTGCGCCTGCTGCAGGCCGCGGGCAAGCCGAACGAGTTCGACTACGCCAGCATCGAGGGCTACATCGCGGCGAAGGCCTTGACCGAAGGACTGCGCCGCGCGGGCAAGGACCTGACGCGCGAGAAGCTGGTGACGGCGCTGGAATCGATGCGCAGCGTTGACCTGGGCGGATTCATCGTCAACTTCACGCCGGAGAACCATGTGGGATCACGGTTCGTGGAGATGACGGTGATCAATTCGAAGGGACAGGTGATTCGGTAACTCTTCCAGCCGCGCCGGTTTTCTCCCCTCTCCCTCTGGGAGAGGGGCGGGGGAGAGGGCCCGCGTGTCCACGAAGTGAAGCGCTATCGTGCTTGCCATGCGCCTGCCCTCTCCCCCAACCCCTCTCCCGCAAGCGGGAGAGGGGAGAAAACCGGCGGAACCGCACCTGCCCTCGCCCTACTTCATGTCATTCAAATGACAAGCCGAAAACCGCATCGGCGCAATCTCCTTCAACACCGGCTGCTCCTCCCTGCAACGTGGCATCGCATAGGGACAGCGCGGATGGAAATGGCACCCCGGCGGCGGATTCAACGGTGACGGAATCTCGCCCTTGATCGCCACATAAGTCTTCTTGCCGACCTCCAGCTTCGGCGCTTCGGCCAGCAGCGCCTGCGTGTAGGGATGGTTCGGCGCGGCGAACACGTCCTCGGTCGGCGCCGACTCGACCACCCGCCCCAGGTACATGATCACCACGCGGTCGCTGATGTGCTTGACCACGCCGAGGTCATGACTGATGAACAGGTAGGTCAGGTTCAGTTCTTCGCGCAGCCGCATGAACAGATTCAGCACCTGCGCCTGGATCGATACATCGAGCGCCGCCACCGACTCATCGCAGACCAGGAACTCCGGCTTGACCGCCAACGCCCGCGCAATGCCGATGCGCGCGCGCTGCCCGCCCGAGAACTGGTGCGGGAAGCGCCGCAGCACGGTCGGGTCCATGCCGACGCGCACCAGCATGTCCTCGACATAGCCCTTCTGCCCGCCACGGTCGACCATGCCGTGCACCACCGGCGCCTCGCCGACGATATCCAGCACGCGCAGCCGCGGATTGAGCGAGGCGTATGGGTCCTGGAAGATCATCTGGATCGCCAGCTGCTTCTCGCGGCGCTTGTCCGGCGGCAGGTGGTCGAGGTTGGTGCCGCGCCACAGCCGCTCGCCTTCTGTCAGTGTGTGCAGGCCCACCGCCATGCGGCCCAGCGTGGACTTGCCGCAGCCGGATTCGCCCACCAGGCCCACCACTTCTCCAGTGCGGATACTCAGGTCGACGCGGTCGACCGCATGCACTACCTCTTCATGCGCATGGGCGCCGAACAGGTTGGCGATGCGCGCCGCGGTGTCGAGCGACTTGACGAAGCGCTTGGACACGCCGCGCAGCTCCAGCAGCGGCGCCACGGGCGTCTCACCTGGGTCAGCCGCGGTGTTTGCCATCGGTCGGGATTGCAGTTCAGTCGTGGTCATGCCGCCTCCTGGTTGGCCAGCACCGGGTGGAAGCAGCGCAAGCGGCGGCCGTCAGGCGCAGTCTCCAGCGGCGGCTCGGTCTTGCACGCGGCGGTCGCGTACGGGCAGCGCTCGCGGAACGAGCAGCCGCCCGGCAGGTTCAGCAACGATGGCGTCATCCCCGGGATCTGCCGCAGCGGGGCGCCGCGCGGGTTGCGCGACGGTGCCGAACCGATCAGGCCGTGCGTGTACGGATGCTCCGGATGCTCAAGCACCTGGCGCACATCGCCGGCTTCGACAATCTTGCCGGCATACATCACGCACACGGTGTCGGCCAGCCCTGCCACCACCGACAGATCGTGCGTGATCCAGATCAGTGCCGTGCCGGACTCGCGGCACAGGGTCTGCATCTCGTACAGGATCTGCCCCTGGATGGTGACGTCGAGCGCCGTGGTCGGCTCGTCGGCGATGATCAGGTCGGGCTTGTTCAGCAGCGCGATCGCGATCGCCACGCGCTGACGCATGCCGCCCGAGAACTGGTGCGGATAGGCCAGAAGGCGCTCGTCCGGGGAAGGAATGCCGACCCGCGCCAGGGCATTGCGCGCACGCTCGCGCGCCACCGCCTTGCCGACGTTCTCGTGCGCCAGCACCGCCTCGATCATCTGCGTGTCGATGCGCAGGACCGGGTTGAGCGTCATCATCGGGTCCTGGAAGATCATCGCGATGCGGTTGCCGCGCACGTCGCGCTGCTGCGCCGGCGTCAGCGCGCGCAGATCGCGCGTAATGCCGTCGCGGCTGGTCAGCGCGACGCGCCCGTCAACGACCTTCCCGGGCGGGTCGACCAGGCCCATGATCGAGTAGCCGGTCATCGACTTGCCGGAGCCGGACTCGCCCACCAGCCCCATGATCTCGCCGCGGCCCACGGTAAAAGACACGTCGTCGACGGCCTTGGCAATGCCGCCGCGCGTGTAGAAATGCGTCTTCAGGTTCTCTACGACCAGCGTAGGTTGTGCCATGTCGGTCTCCCGCGGGTTATTGCGTCTGCAGGCGCGGGTTGAGCACGTCGCGCAGCTGGTCGGCGACCAGGTTCATCGCCACGATGGTGACCACCAGCGCGATGCCCGGGAAAAAGCTGATCCAGTACTTGCCCGACAGCATGTATTGCTGGCCGTTGGAGATCAGCGAGCCCAGCGACGGCTCCGTGATCGGCACGCCGAGCCCTAGGAACGACAGCGTCGCCTCCAGCGTGATCGCCGACGCCACCTGCAGCGCAGCGATCACGATCAGCGGCGGCAGGCAGTTGGGCAACAGGTGGCGGAACATGATGCGGCGCGGAGGCAGGCCCAGGCAGGTGGCCGCCTCGATATATTCCTTGCGGCGCTCCACCAGCGCGGCGCTGCGCGTGGTACGGGCGTAGTAGGCCCACTGCACCGCCACCAGCGCGATCACGATGTTGCCCAGCCCCGGGCGCAGGAACGCCAGCAGGATCAGCGCCAGCAGGATCGGCGGGAAGGACAGCTGCAGGTCGGCCACGCGCATGATGAAGGCTTCGGTACGCCCGCCCAGGAAGCCGGCCAGCAGCCCCAGCGTGGCGCCCAGCAGCAGTGCGATCACGGTGCTGACCACGCCCACGCCGATGCTGATGCGCAGCCCGTACATCACCGCGGACAGGATGTCGCGCCCTTGCTCGTCCGAGCCGAGCAGGAAGGTCATACCGGTACCGGCCTTCTCGCCCGGCGCCAGGCGCGCGTCTAGCACGTCGAGCGTAGCCAGGTCATACGGGTTCTGCGGCGCCAGCCATGGCGCGAGGATCGCAATCAGGATGATGGTGACCAGCGTGGCCAGCCCGGCCACGGCGATCTTGCTGGAAAAGAACTCCGTGGCAAAGCGGCGCCACGGCGACTGTTCGCGCGCGGCCGGCGGTGCGCCCGGCGGCGTCTTGTCTTGCGGTTCGACGGTGGTGGCGGTCATGGCTCAGCCCTTGTTGTCGGCAATGCGCACGCGCGGATCGAGCATGCTGTAGACGATGTCCACCAACAGGTTGATCAGGATGAACAGCGTCACGATCACCATGAGGTAGGCGACGATCACCGGCCGGTCCAGCAACTGGATCGAGTCGATGATCAGCTTGCCCATGCCGGGCCAGGCAAAGATCGATTCGGTCACGATCGCAAATGCGATGATCGAGCCGAACTGCAGCGCGATCACCGTGACGATCGGGATCAGGATGTTCTTCAGCACATGCACGCCGACGATACGCGTGTTGGACAGGCCCTTGGCACGCGCGAACTTGACGTAGTCCTGCAGCATCGCCTCCTGCGTGCCGGCGCGCGTGAGCCGGATCACCATGGCGATATTCAGCAGCGACAGCGTCACCGCCGGCAGCACCAGATGGCGGATGCCGTCAACGGTCAGGAAGCTGAGCGGGATGCCAAGCACGCGCACGGTCTCGCCGCGCCCGTTGGACGGCAGCCAGCCGAGCTGCACCGCAAACACCATGATCAGCATCAGGCCAACCCAGAACGTGGGCAGCGAGAAGCCCAGGATCGACACCGTCATGATCGACTTGCCCGCCACGCCGTTGGGGCGCAATCCGGCCCACAGCCCCAGCGGGATGCCAAGCACGATCGCCAGCAGGATCGCGGACACGGCCAGCTCCATGGTGGCCGGCATGCGCTCGAAGATCAGCTTGAGCGCGGGCGTGCCGTGTGCGAACGAGGTACCCAGGTTACCTTGCAGCGCGTTCTGCAGGAACACCCAGTATTGCTCCCACAGCGGCTTGTCCAGGCCAAGCGCGGCGATGGTGCGCTTGATGTCCTCCTGGTCGGCCTGCGGGTTGATCAGGATGTCGACGGGATTGCCGATGGCAAAGACGCCGAGGAAAACCAGCAGCGACATGACGAAGAGCACCACTACGCTCTGCATCAGGCGCCGGATGATGAAAACCAGCATATTCAGACCACTATCCTTTCGCGCGCGAATGCGCACGCCGCCCGGGAGCGCCATGCGCTTCCAGGCGGCGCGGCAGCCATGCGCGGCACCGCGAACTCAGCAGCAGGCAGCCTGCTTACTGGGGCTTGAAGTTATGCGCGTAGGTGCGCTCGTCGGTACGCGGCACGTAGACGATGCCCTTCTGCGTGGCCCAGGTGGTCACCTGCTGGTGGATCGGGATGATACCGCCATCGTTGATCGCGATCGCGGTGGCTTCCTGCAGCAGCTTGGAGCGCTCGCCGTCATCCACGGTGGACAGCGCCTTCTCCAGCACCACGTCCATCTTCGGGTTGCAGTACTCGCCCCAGTTGGTGGTGCCGAAGCCCTTCTTGCTGTCCTCGCACGCCAGCAGCGCGCGCAGCGGCGAGCTGACCTCGCCGGTCTGCGCACCCCAGCCGAGCAGGCCGAACGACCACTCGTGCTTGATGCCCTTGGACGAGTACGTCGCCATCGGCATGCCTTCCACCTTGGTGGCGATGCCGATGCGGGTAAGGTTCTGCGCGATGGTCTGCGCGATCTTCTCGTCGTTGACGTAGCGGTTGTTGGGCGTGTGCAGCGTCACGCCGAAGCCGTTCGGGAAGCCCGCCTCGGCGAGCAGTTTCTTGGCGCTCTCCGGGTCGTACTTGACCGTCTTCAGGTTGGGGTTGTAGCCGAACAGCGTGGGTGGCACCAGGTTGTTGGTCGGCTCGGACAGGCCTTCCATCAGCCTGTCCTTGATGCCCTGCCGGTTGATCGCCATGCTGATGGCGTTGCGCACGCGCGCATCCTTCAGCGGGTTCTTGTCCAGCGGCGCGCCTTCCTTCGTGGTGACGTAGGGTGACTTGTCGCGCTTGGCATCGAAGTACAGGTAGATCACGCGATGCGAAATCTTGGAGAAGAACGACAGCTTGGGATCCTGGCGCACCTTGGGGAGGTCAGGCGTCGGCACGTTCTCGATCGCCTGCACATCGCCCGACAGCAGCGCCGCCAGGCGCGTGGCCGGGTTGGGGATGAAGCGCAGCGTGGCCTTGTCCCAGGCAGGCTTGGCGCCCCAGTAGTTGTCGTTGCGCACCAGTTCGACCCGGTCGTCGCGCGCATAGCTGACGAACTTGAACGGGCCGGTGCCGATCATGCCCTTGCCCTGCGCGAAGTCATCCGAGCTCAAGCCCTGCGTCGCCTTCTTCTGCACGATGAAGATCGACGTCAGGTCATTCAGCATCAGCGGATACGGCTGGTTGGTGGTCAGCTGGATGGTGTACTTGTCGATCACCTTCTTGTTGACGATCGCCTTGGTGTAGACGTCGAACTTGCCGGGACTGTTCTGGATGGTGGCCGGGCGGTCCAGCGACCAGACGATGTCCTCGGTGGTCAGCTCAGTTCCATCGTGGAACTTCACACCTTTGCGGATCTTGAATTCCCACGTCAGGTTGTTGACCAGCTTCCACGACTCGGCCAGGCCCGGGATGATGCGGCTGTCCGGATCCATCTTCACCAGCGAGTCGAAGATGTGCTCCGACACGTTGATGTTGGAGAACAGGTTGTAGAAGTGCGGATCCATCGAGGTCGGCGGCGAACTCATGGCCAGTTTCAGGTCCGCGGCCTGGGCGCTGCCGGACCAGGCCAGGCCAAGGGCCCCGGCCACGGCGACAACGCCGATTGCCTTCTTGAAAGTGCGAAGGGACATCGCGCAATTCTCCCTGTAGGAAGTGAAGCAGACGTTTGAGGATCGGCAATGCGCGCGCCGCGGGTCACGCAGCAGGTCGCGCACGGGCGCTGCTTTTTGGTGCGCTCGCTGGCGCAGGGATGCAGCGCAAAACGGCAAATTGCCGGCCGGGCACTTCAAGCATGAACTGTTCCAGCAGTCGACATACGACGGCAATGCGGGGAAACCCACACCGTCCGGCATATTGCACCGCGCCATTCGCTGGATGGGGCATAACCCGGCGCATTTTGGCGCTTTTCCGAGAGGCATCGTATGATCGGGGTTATCCGACGCCTACCCGGCTCGCCACGCCCAGACTCCGGCATCATGAAGCTCATCCCCGAAATCCTGCAGGCGCAAGCCGAAATCCGCGAGATTCGCCGCGACATCCACGCCCACCCGGAACTCTGCTTCGAGGAACAGCGCACTGCCGACGTGGTCGCGCGCAACCTCGAGTCGTGGGGCATCGAAGTGCATCGCGGCCTCGGCACCACCGGCCTGGTCGGCGTGATCCGCAACGGCAGCAGCGCGCGCACCATCGGCCTGCGCGCCGACATGGACGCGCTGCCGCTGCAAGAGGCCAACACCTTCGGCCATCGATCGCAGCATGCAGGCAAGATGCATGCGTGTGGCCACGACGGGCATACCGCGATGCTGCTCGGCGCGGCGCGTTACCTGGCGCAGCACAAGCCCTTCGATGGCACCGTGCACCTGATCTTCCAGCCGGCCGAGGAAGGCGGCGGCGGCGCACGCGAAATGATCAAGGACGGACTCTTCTCTCGTTTTCCCTGCGATGCGGTCTTCGGCGTCCACAATTGGCCAGGCATGCCGGTTGGCGCTTTCGGCACGCGCGCGGGTCCGCTGATGGCATCGAGCAATGAATTCCGCATCGTCGTACGCGGCAAAGGGGCGCATGCGGCCATGCCGCACAATGGCAACGACCCGGTCTTCACCGCCGCGCAGATCGTCTCGGCGCTGCAAGGGATCATCACCCGCAACAAACGCCCCATTGATACCGCAGTGATCTCGGTCACGCAGTTCCATGCCGGCGACGCAACCAATATCGTGCCGAACGAAGCCTGGATTGGCGGTACGGTGCGCACGTTCACGGTGCCGGTGCTAGACCTGATCGAGCGGCGCATGGAGGAAGTCTCCCGCGCCGTCGCGAGCGCGTTCGACTGCACCATCGACTACGAATTCCACCGCAACTATCCACCTACCATCAACACCGAGGCCGAAACAGGCTTCGCCGCCGCGGTCGCTGCCGAACTGGTGGGCGAAGCCAATGTCGACAGCGACGTCGAACCGACCATGGGCGCCGAGGATTTTTCGTTCATGCTGCAAGAAAAGCCGGGCTGCTACCTGTTCCTCGGCAACGGCGACGGCGCACACCGCGACAGCGGGCATGGCATGGGGCCGTGCATGCTGCATAACCCCAGCTACGACTTCAACGACGAACTGCTGCCGGTGGGCTCGACCTTCTTCGTGCGGCTGGTGGAGAAGTGGCTGGCGCCCGCGTAAGAACTAAAACTCAAGGCGCAGCCTGCAGGCAGAATCGATAACAGCGCATTCGCGCAAGACAGGGGAGCATCTGCATGGGCCGCTCGGCGCTTGATCGGGGGACGGCGCGCAGCTTTGCGCGCGTGGCGCTGGACAATATCCGACGCCGCTATCCGTACAAGGTGGATCACATGATGGCCAGCGCCGGCGACGTGGCCGAGCCCGCGACCTGGCACCCGGCCTTCTGTGGCAGCTATGACTGGCATTCGAGCGTGCATATGCATTGGCTGCTGGTGCGGCTGCTGGCGCTGTACCCGGACCTCGATGAAGCGGCCGAACTCCGCGATACGCTTGACGCGCAGTTGCGGCCGCAGCATATCGCGGTCGAACTGGACTATTTCTATCGGCCCGGTTCCCGGACATTCGAACGCCCGTATGGCTGGGGCTGGGTACTGAAGCTGCAGGCCGAATTGCTGGCGCTGGCGCAGCAGGATCCGCGCGCCGCGGCATGGGCCGAAGCCTGCGCTCCGCTCGCCTCGTACCTGTCGCGGCAATTGGCCGAGTTTCTTGACGCGGCGGATTTCCCGGTGCGCACCGGCACCCACTTCAACAGCGCCTTTGCCTGCGTGATGGCGCTGGCCTACGTGCGCGCCGCGCAGGACACGGCCTTGCGGCGCGCCATCGTGCGGCGCGCGCATCGTTGGTTCGGGCACGACCGCAGCTATCCGGCACGCTATGAGCCAGGCGGCGATGAATTCCTGTCGGGCGGCATGACCGAGGCCGTATTGATGCATGCCGTCATGGACGGCAGCGCGTTCGGGCAATGGTGGGAAATGTTCGTGCCGGGCCAGGCAGAACTAGCCAACTGGCTGACCCCGGTGGAAATCGCCAATCGCAGCGATCCCAAGACTTCGCACCTCGACGGGCTGAACCTGTCGCGCGCGTGGTGCTGGCGCCTGCTGGAACCGGCGTTGCCGGAACCGCTGCGCCCGCTGGCCGTGCGCGCCTGGTCCGACCATCTCGCGGCTTCGCTGCCCTATGCCGTTGCCGGCGAGTATGTCTCGACACACTGGCTGGCCTCGTTCGCGGTGCTGGCGATGGCCGAGCCGGTCGGCGGCTGACGCCGCCGCGTTGGTATCAGTCCAGCGCGATATCCCCGTACCAGGATTCCGCCTTGCTCTTGGTGTTGTCGGTATCCGTCATGATGCCGACCGCAACCACTCGCCCGGGGTCGGTGCCGAACGCCTTACGGTAATCCGCGCGCAGGTCGCGTTCGTGGCATCGCCACTCATTGGCATGCTTCGTGCCGCTATCAACCACGATCATGCGCACACGATCGGTATGCGGATTCGCCACCACCGAGCCTTCGGCGCGCTTGCCGCCCCAGATGTACATCAGCGTGGCGTAGGGCATTTCGCGGCCGGTGGTGAGCCGTGCCATCTCGTACATCAGCTGGTCTTTCAGCGGCAGGCTGCCCTTGTCGCCATCGAAGGCGACGAACAGGCGCAGCGGAGAATCCTCGCGGGGACCGTGGCTGTTGTCGGCATTGCGGATAATGCCGCTGGTCTTCCAGCTCCAGCGCACCATGCCGGCGTCACGGTCGTGCAGCGGTACATAGAGGCCAGACGCCGAACTCTCCGCGTGTGCATGGACGACCACGCGCTGGTCGACTTCGACCAGCGCATAGCGGGTGGGAATCTTGTTGCGGTTGATGGTCCACGGCTGCCAGCCGACCGGCAGTTGTCCTGCGCCTTGCGCCACCGAGAACAGCGGAAGCGTGGCGAGGGTCGGCGGTTCGGCGTCAGTTTCCTCGCCGTCTTCGCCGGCATCGCCTTCGGCAGCGCGGGCATTGGCCGCGGCGAGGGGGTCGGCCGGCGTGGCCGCAGCCAGGGCGCTCTGCTCGGTAGCGCGCTGTGCCTCGGCGTACGCCGCCATGCGCTTGGCAAATGCCTGGCAATCGACCGCCGAAATGCTGGTAGCCCGCGCCGAATCAGCTTCGGCGGTGGATAAGCCTGAGGAACCAGGGGGATTGGATGCGCATCCTGCCAGCATCAGCGCGCTGGCGGCGCCAGTAAGAACCAGCCGAAACACCTTGGCCGTCATGTAACCCCTCGAATCCCGGAACTGGCCCTGCTTCCTTGGCAAGGGCCTGTCTATTGCTCACTGCTTGCTGCTTGCTGCAAACGGCTTCGTGCCGCTTGTGGGCACTTGGGATTCGAACATAGCAGAAGGCTTGGAGGGCTGGAATGCTGGGCTACCCGGGATGCAGCGGGAAAACAACGGGGATTTTGCGGCCGGGCACTGCGGGTGCTGGTGACATGCCCCGAACACAGCCCACAGAATCAACTCAAAACCCGCAAAGCAAAAACCCCTCGCAGCACACGCTGTCGAGGGGTTTTGCACAATAAGAGCCTGGCGATGACCTACTTTCACACGGGTATCCGCACTATCATCGGCGCGGAGTCGTTTCACGGACCTGTTCGGGATGGGAAGGGGTGGTTCCAACTCGCTATGGTCACCAGGCATAAGGGGTT
>NZ_JBIVHB010000030.1:0-67862 GCF_044748965.1 Cupriavidus sp. NPDC089707 | reverse complement strand
TGGGTGGCGCGGATCGCCTGGCACAGGTTGGTCTTGCGCGACAGGCAGAACTTGCACTGGCGGCATTCCGGCGTGTACAGCGGAATCACGTGGTCCCCAGGCTTGAGCGAAGTCACGCCCGGCCCGACATCGGTGACGATGCCTGCGCCTTCATGGCCGAGGATCGCCGGGAAGATGCCTTCGGGATCGGCGCCGGAGAGGGTGTAGTAATCGGTATGGCAGATGCCGGTGGCCTTCACTTCCACCAGCACTTCCCCGGCGCGCGGGCCGTCCAGGTCCACGTCTTCGATGGTCAGCGGGGCGCCGGCTTTCCAGGCGATGGCGGCTTTGGTCTTCATGGGGTCCTCCGGGGTCAGGAATGTCCTGGGCGATGCTTCAGCGCCCGAGGCATGACTATACGGCCATCCACCGGCCCGCCGCCAGCGCATCGGACCGTCAATTACCGAAAAGGAGGTATTCAGTCCTGCCTTCCGTTGCCGTAAGATCCGTCGGTTGCACCGACGCGGCTGCGCGGCAATTGCCATGATGAATTGCCCCTGGCCTGGCCTCCACCCCAGAACAAGAGCATGACAGTCAATCCGTCCCGCCCCCGCCGCCATCCCCGTTTGCTTGCCGGCGTCATTGCCGTCCACCTGTCCGTGTGTGCCACCGCCGTACTGGCTAAGCCCGAAGCCGCCCCCGCTGCGGCCTTAGCCGCCGCGGCTGGCCCCGCGGCGGACCCGGCGGCGCAGAGCCTGATCGCCGAGCTGCAGCAGCGCATCGAGGAAAGCACGGTCAAGGAGCTGCGTGCCAGCGTCGACGGCGACTACGGCACGGCGCTGCTGCTGGCCGACGACAAGGTGCTGTGCTATGTCGGCCTGATGTACCAGAACAAGATCTGGCGCGTGCTGCGTTTCGATAATCTCGGCGCGGCCGATGCCGCCTACCGGCAGGTCAGCAAGCAGAGCGCCGCCCTGGCCAACGATGCCATCCGCCGGCAGGTGCTGGCCACGCAGATGCGCCAGTACGAGCGCGCAATCCAGGACGCCGAAGTCCGTGCGGAAGCGCTCAACGCCGATGTGCGCCTGATGCAGGCGCAGCGCCAGCGCATCGCGGAAGACCAGAAAACCTCGCGCGCCGACGTGCAGACCGCCGAGCTCGACAGCCGCGCCGCGCGCGCCCAGCTGGACAAGCTGCGCCGCGAGATCCACCGGATCGAGTCCTCGCTGGCGGATTCCGGCGAGATGCTGCCGGTCGCGAACAAGCCGAAGCGCTGAAGCAGTCGTCCCGTAGCGTGGGACAGGGCTAGTGTCATGACACTAGCGCGACGTCGTCGTCGCGCCTGCCGCTGCGGCGCGCCGGCTCGCTTCCCGTGGCGCCAGCTCGGTCTCGTGCCGCCGCCCCAGCCACCATCCCAGCGCCGCCCATGTCAGCGCCAGCCCGGCACCGGCCAGGGCTACCGTGGCCGGGTGGCCGGAAATCGCATCGATGGCGGTCTTGACCCACGCGCTGACTGCATCGCCGGCACGATAGACCGCGGTGTCGATCACGTTCTTGGCCTTGTACTTGGTCTCGGGGTCGACCACCGTGAACAGCATCTCGCGCCCGGGCCGCAGCAGCGCATACTCGCCCACGCGCCGCAGGATCATCACGCCGGCCAGCACGCCGAAGGTCGGCACCAGCGCCAGCACCACGAAGCCCGCCGTGACCGCCAGCGGCACCGCAGTCAGCAGCAGCGTGACGCCATAGCGCCGCGCCATGCGGCCGGTGAAGAACAGTTGAACCAGGATGGTCAGCGCCTGCACCGTGGCGTCGAGCGCGCTGAAGACCTGGGTTTGCCGCGTGCGCTCGGGGAAGGCCTCGGCCACCAGCCGTGCCTGCTCGAAATACAGGAAGGTGCTGGCAGTGGCCAGCAGGATCACGAACAGCCCGATGCCGAGCAGGTAGCGCGAGCGCAGCAATAACGCCAGTCCCGCCCACAGGCCGCCGCCGACCGGGTTGGCGGGGTCGCTGGCGGCGTCCGCGGGCACTTCATGGCCCGCGCCGGCGCGGCGGCGCCAGCCGAACAGCCAGCCCACGCCCGGCAGCGTCGCGGCGAGCAGCGCGGCGGACAACAGCATCAGCCCGGTCAGCCCGATCTGCGGCACCAGCCAGCCGCCCAGCACCGGCCCGGCCAGCCCGCCCGCGCTGGCGCCAGCGGCCAGCAGCGCGAACAGGCGCCGCGCCTGCTCTGGCCGGAACACGTCGGCCATCAGGCTCCACGCCACGGACACCACGAACAGGTTGAACACGGACAGCCACACGTAGAACACGCGCGCCAGCCAGACATCGTCTGGCCACGCGCGCGTGCCGAAGGCGAAGGCGAGCAGGTTGGCGATAAAGAACGCGTAGACCCACGGCACGAAGCGCCGCCGCGGCAGCCGCGCGCACACCGCGCCGTACAGCGGGATTGCCGCCAGCATGACGACGAAGGTCGCGGTGAACAGCCATTGCAGGTTCTTCACGCCGCCGGCGATGCCCATGGTCTCGCGCACCGGGCGCAGCATGAAATAGCTGGCGAACAGGCAGAAGAAGAACAGGAAGCCGGCCACCACCGCGCTGGCCTCGCCGGGGCGGATGCCGAAGCCGCGCCGCAGCCGTGCCAGGCCGCCGCCGGCGGGTGTTTCGCGATCGGGTTCGTCCATGCGGCCCGGGCGCGCGTCAGGCCAGCAGCGCGGCGATGCGCTCGCGCTGGCCCGGATCGGGCATGCGCCCCAGCCCGGCGCCGAGGTTATCGGCCATGTTGCGCGGTTTGGAGGTGGCGGGGATGGCAGCGGTCACCGCCGGATGGCTCACGATGAATTTCAGGAACAACTGGGCCCACGAGCCGCAGTCGATATCTCCGGCCCACGGCGGCAGCGGCCGGTCCCTGACCGTGCGGAACAGGCGGCCGTCCTGGAACGGGCGGTTGACCAGCACCGCCACGCCGCGCTCCTGGCACAGCGGCAGCAGCACGCGCTCGGCATTGCGCTCGGCCACCGAGTAGTTGACCTGGACGAAATCGATGCGCTCGTTGCGCACGATCCGCTCCAGCGCCTCGTGCGCGTCGTCGCGGTAGTGGGTGATGCCCAGGTAGCGGATGCGGCCTTGGCCCTTCAACTCCCGCAGAAAGCGCAGGTTGCCTTGCCAGTCGATCAGGTTGTGCACTTGCAGCAGGTCCACCTTGTCGACGTGCAGGTCTGCCAGCGAGCGTCCCCATTGCGCCTGCGCCGGGGCGCCGGACTGGGCCGAGATCTTGGTCGCGAGGAACACGCGCTGCCGGGCGTTGGCGGCGCGCAGCAGGTCGCCGGTCACTGCCTCGGCGCTGCCATAGCTGGGCGCGGTGTCGATGACCGAGCCTTCGGTGCGCAACAGCATCGCCATGACTTCGGCCAGCGGCTTGCGCTCGGCGGCTTCGCTGCTGACGTTGAAGGTGTCGGCGGTGCCCATGCCCACGACGGGCAGCGCCTCGGTGGTGCCGGGGATGTTGCGGCGCATGGGGACGGCAACGGTGGCCGCGCCGGCTGACAGGGTGGCGGCGGTGGCGGTCAGCCCGGCGGCCAGGGCCAGGAATGAGCGGCGGTCGATTGGCATGGAAGCGGTTGGAAGCGGTTGGAGGCGGGTCACACACTGGTTGACCTTAGGCGCTGGCCGGAACCTTGTAAACCGCTGCTTCAGTGCGCTATCCGGCACGCCGCGCAGTGCGGGCACCGCCGCGCGCACCCGGCGGACGGGTGCGCGGTACGGCTTTCGCGCCTCAGACCACCGTGGCCAGGCCCAGCGTCAGCAGCAATGCCACCACCGAGATGATGGTCTCGCACACCGACCAGGTCTGGAAGGTCTGGGTCACGGTCATGTTGAAGTACTCCTTGACCAGCCAGAAGCCGCCGTCGTTCACGTGCGACAGGATCAGCGAGCCCGCGCCGGTAGTGAGCACCAGCAGCTCGGGGCGGGTGCCCGGAACGCTGGCGGCGATCGGGGCGACGATGCCGGCGGCGGTGGTCATGGCGACCGTGGCCGAGCCGGTGGCAATGCGGATCATCACCGCGACCAGCCAGCCCAGCACCAGCACCGACACTTGCGCGCTGGTGGCGACATCGACGATGGCGGTGGAGATCCCCGAGTCGCGCAGGATGCGGCCGAAGCCGCCGCCGGCGCCAACCACCAGCGTGATGATCGCGGTGGGCGCAACGCACTCGTTGGTGAACTTCAGGATGGTTTCGCGGTTGAAGCCGCGCGCCTTGCCGAAGGTGTAGAAGCTCACCAGCGCGGCGATCAGCAGCGCCATCACCGAGTTGCCGATCAGCTTGAGAAAGTCGTTGGCAAAGGTCTTGGGCGTGGTGAAGACGTCGGCCCAGCTGCCGATCAGCATCAGGAACACGGGCAGCAGGATGGTGAACACCGTGATGCCGAAGCCCGGCAATTCGTGCGATTCCTTGACGCGTTCATCCTCTTCGGTGAACTGGTCGGCCAGCGGGTTGACCTCGGGCAGCTTGACGTAGCGGTCCATCAGCTTTGCAAACAGCGGTCCGGCGATGGCCGCCGTGGGAATGCCCACGATCAGCGCGTACATGATGGTCTTGCCAATGTCCGCGCCGTACGCGGTCACAGCCAGCAGCGCGGCCGGATGCGGCGGGATCAGGCCGTGCACCACCGACAGGCCGGCCACCATCGGGATGCCGACCACTACCATCGACGTGCCGGTGCGCTTGGCCACGTTGAAGGCGATCGGCACCAGCAGCACGAAGCCGACCTCGAAGAACACCGGCAGGCCGACGATAAAGGCGATGGTCGCCATGGCCCAGTGCACGTTCTTCGCGCCGAAGAAATCGATCAGCGTGTTGGCGATGCGTTCGGCACCCCCAGACTCGGCCATCATCTTTCCGAGCATGGTGCCCAGGCCCACCACCAGCGCGATATGGCCGAGGGTGCCGCCGACACCGGCTTCGAATGACTTGACGATCTCGCCCATCGGCATGCCCACGGCAAAGCCGAGCAGCACCGAGACGACGACCAGGGTAATGAAGGGGTTGAGCTTGTAGCGCGCGATCAGCACCACCAGTGCGATCACGGCGATCAGCGCATACACCAAGAGCGTGGTTCCGGTGACGGCACCCATATTGTCTCCTTGCGTGGAAAAAAATGGCCGCTTGTGTGCGGCAGCAGAGGTTCTAGGCTTGTTGCTTTCTCCCCTCGCCCGCTTGCGGGAGAGGGGTTGGGGGAGAGGGCGGGCGCGTGACAAGCACCGTGGCGGCTCACTTCGTGGTGACGCCGTCCCTCTCCCCCGGCCCCTCTCCCGCGCGCGGGAGAGGGGAGCAAGCAGTCAGGAATGAGTCAATCAAGCAAGCAGGCAGCAGGCTCAGGCCGCCGGCTTCTTGTAGGCGATGCAGTCCACTTCGACCTTGCAGTCCACCACCATGCTCGATTGCACGCAGGCGCGCGCCGGCGGGTTGGCGCCAAAGTATTCCTTGAAGATCTTGTTGAACGAGGCGAAGTCGCGCGCATCGTCCAGCCACACGCCGCAACGGACCACGTGCTCAGGGCCGTAGCCGGCCTCGGCCAGGATCGCCAGCACGTTCTTGATGGCCTGGTGGGTCTGCGGCACGATGCCGCCGCCGATCAGCTCGCCGCCGACCATCGGCACCTGGCCGGAAACGTAGAGCCAGCCGTCGGCCGCTACTGCGCGCGCAAAGGGCATGTGCGCGCCACCCTGGCCGGTGCCGCCTTCCACGCCGAATCGTTTGATGTCCATGGGTACTCCTCAGAAGAAGGTTTCAAATGCTCGTCGTCCCCGCGCAGGCGGGGGAGCCAGCGACTTTCAAAGACGCTGGAGCCCACGTGCCCTTTGGGTATGCGCGGAAATGACAGTAGTGGATGGAGAGGTTTATCCGTCCGTGCCGCGCGCCAGGAAGCGTCCTGCCCGAATCCCGGTCGACTGCCGCTGCTGCCACGACAGCTCGCCGTTGACCCAGACCGCGGCAATGCCTTCGGCGGGCTGCATCGGATCGGTGAAGCTGGCGGCGTCGCGGATGGTGGCGGCGTCGAACAGCACCAGGTCGGCCCAGTAGCCTTCGCGCACGAAGCCGCGGCCATGCAGGCCGAAGCGCTCGGCCGACAGGCCGGTCATCTTGTTCACGGCGACAGTGAGCGGAAACAGCTCGCGGTCGCGCGCATAGTGGCCCAGTACGCGGGGGAACGCGCCCCACAGGCGCGGATGCGGCAGCGGGTCGTTAGGCAAGCCGTCCGAGCCGACCACCGTGGCGGGGTGGCTCAGGATGCGGTCGACATCGGCATCTTCCATGCAGTGGTAGACCGCGCCGGCGGGCATCAGCCGGCGCGCCGCTTCGTGCAGGTCGACCTGCCATTCGGCGGCGATATCGGCCAGCAGTCGGCCGCCCATCTCGGGCGCGCCTTCGGACCACGTCACCATGATGTCGAAGTCGCTGGTGACCTGCTTCAGGTCCAGCGTCGACGAACTGGCGGTATAGGGATAGCAGTCGCAGCCGACCTGCTGCCAGCGCTGCGCGCCGTCGAGGGCATCGAGCACTTCGGTGCTGCGGCCCCAGTTGTCCACGCCCGCGCACTTCAGGTGCGAGATCACCACCGGCACGCGTGCATGACGGCCGATGCGGAAGGCTTCGTCCATGGCGTCGAGAATCTCGGCAAACTCGCTGCGCAGGTGCGTGGCGTAGAGCGCGCCGGCGCGGGCCAGCGGCTCGGCCAGCGCCAGCACTTCTTCGGTCGGCGCGTTGAAGGCATTGGCGTAGGCGAGTCCGGTGGACAGGCCCAGCGCGCCGTGCTGCAGCGATTCTTCCAACTGCGCGCGCATGGCCGCGATTTCCGCGGGCGTGGCCGCGCGGTCGAGCCGGTCCATATGGTTGCTGCGCAGCGCGGTATGGCCCACCAGCGCGGCGACGTTGATCGCGGGCTGGGCGGCATCGACGGCGTCGACGTAGGCCTTGAAGCTGGGAAAGCGGAACGCGTCGGCATGGCCGAGCAGGTTCATCGGGTCGGGTGGCTCGCCGGAGAGCGTCACCGGCGCGGCGCTGATGCCGCAGTTGCCGACGATCACGGTGGTCACGCCCTGCGACAGCTTGGGCGTCATCTCGGGCTGGCGCACGACGTTGGTATCGTCGTGCGTATGCACGTCGATAAAGCCCGGTGCCAGCACCAGGCCGTGGCCTTCGACCACGTGCGCGGCGGCATCGGGATCGATCGCGCCGCCTTCATCGATGCGGGCTATGCGGCCGTCGCGCAGCGCCACGTCGGCCAGGCGCGCGGCGGCGCCGGAGCCATCGATCAGCGTGACGAGTCGGATCAGGGTATCGAACAGGTGTGGCATGGTCAGTCTCCCAGAGGCTGGCGGCTGTCAGGGCCCAGGCCGGGGCCCGCCTCGCCGCGGTGGCTGTCCAGCACGTACTTGAGCCGGCGCAGCCGCTCCTTGCTCTGGTCCTGCTGCAGCAGCGCGCACTGGGTGGCCAGCACGTCCAGCACCATCAGCATCGCGTAGCGCGACGCCGACGGCTTGAAAATGAAATCCGTCTCCAGCGTGCGCACAGGCAGCAGCACGTCGGCGCGCGCGGCCAGCGGCGAGCCCAGTGCAGTCACCGCGACCAGCTTCGCGCCGTATTCACGTGCGATCTCGCAGCTGGCCAGCATCTCCGGCACGCGCCCGCTGGCGGAGAACGCCAGCACCACGTCGTCGCGGCTCAGCGTGGCCGCCACCATCTTCTGCAGCAGCCCGTCCTGGTAGCTGGCCACCGGCTGGCCCAGCCGCGCCAGGCGGTGGCGCGCCTCGTCGGCCATGAACGACGAGCCGCCGCCCATGCCAAAAGCGTAGACCATGCGTGCGCCCAGCAACAGGCGCGCGGCGTCTTCGATACGCTGCGCGTCCATCAGGCCGCGGTTGACTTCGAGCGCGGTCAGGATGTCGGCATGGATGCTGTCGGCGAGCGTCGCCGGGGCTTCGGCGGCCGCATCGGCGCCGCCGGGTTGCAGGAAACGCGCGCCCACTGCGGTGGCCTGTGCCAGCCGCAGCTTCAGGTCGCGCACGTCGCGGCAGCCGATGGCCTTGGCGAATCGGGTCACGCTGGCCTCGCTGACGCCGGCTTTGCGCGCCAGTTCGTTGATGCTCGCGGCGGCGGCGCCGGCCAGGTCTTCCAGCACCACCTGCGCCACCTTCTGCTCGGCCAGGCGCAGCGCGGGGCCCCGCTCGGCGATGCGGGTCAGGATGTCGAAGGGCGCGGTCATGGTTGGGTGGCTGGGCGGGGCCGGCAGGCGAAGTGGCGAAAGCGGCAGATGCTGTCCGCAGGGGCTATAACAGTGACTGGCGCGCCCTTGCGCGCTGCCTCTGAGGTCCTGCGTGCTGACATCGTGTTACTTTATAACAGGGATGAAATATCTTATTTTCAGGGCTATCATTACGTCAATCAGATTTTTTCAGGGTGATGACAAGGATGCGTGAAATAAAGTATCAGGCCGGCGTGATCGATCCGCTCAACAAGGCGCTCGGGCGCCTGGAAGCCCCGCTGGCCCCGGACGCCGCCCATACCGGCTGGAGCCTGCTGCAGGAAGAACTGAGCCTGCCGGCCGCGGTGCTTTACGAAGACCGGCTTGCGCACAACCTGGAATGGATGCGCCGCTTCATGGGCGAGTACGGCGTGCAGCTTGCGCCGCACGGCAAGACCACCATGGCGCCCAAGCTGTTCGCGCGCCAGCTCGGCGCCGGCGCCTGGGGCATCACGCTGGCGACCGCGCACCAGACCGCCGCGGCCCATGCGCACGGCGTCAAGCGCGTGCTGATGGCCAACCAGCTGGTGGGCCGCCGCAACATGGAAATCATTGCGGACCTGCTGCGCGACGATCCGGCCTTCGAGTTCTTCGCGCTGGTGGATTCCGCCGCGCTGGTCGACCAGCTTGGCAAGTTCTTCCAGGAGCGCGGGCAGACGCTGCAGGTGCTGCTGGAACTGGGCGTGGCGGGTGGGCGCACCGGCGTGCGCGACGACACGCAGCAACAGGCAGTGCTCGACGCGCTGGCGCGCTGGCCGCAGGCATTGTCGCTGGCGGGCGTCGAGATCTATGAAGGCGTGCTGAAGGAAGAGGCCGATATCCACGCCTTCCTGCAGCGCACCGTGGCCGTGACGCGGCAACTGGCGCAGCAGGGCCGCTTCGGCCGCAGCCCGGTGGTGATGTCGGGCGCGGGCTCGGCCTGGTATGACGTGGTGGCCGAGGAATTCGCGCGCACCGACATCGGCACGCCCATCGACATCGTGCTGCGCCCCGGCTGCTACCTGACCCATGACGTGGGCATCTACCGCGCCGCGCAGCAGCGCATCCTGGCCAGCAACCCGGTCGCGCAGAAAATGCGCGAGGGCTTGCTGCCCGCGCTGCAGCTGTGGGCCTACGTGCAGTCGATCCCCGAGCCGGACCGCGTCATCATCGGCATGGGCAAGCGCGACGCTGCCTTCGATGCCGGCATGCCGATCCCCGCGCGGCTGTACCGCCCGGGCAGCGAGGCGCCGGTCGACGTGCCCGCGCACTGGGAAGTGACCGGCATGATGGACCAGCACGCCTACCTGGAGGTCAAGCCGGGCGACGACATCCAGGTCGGCGACATGATCGCCTTCGATATCTCGCACCCGTGCCTGACCTTCGACAAGTGGCGCCATATCCCGGTGCTGGATCGCGACCTGCGCGTGATCGACATCGTGCAAACCTTCTTCTGAGGCGGGCCGCCCCATGAGCATCGATATCCTTGCCTACGGCGAGCCGCTGGTGGAGTTCAACCAGCAGCCCGACGATCCCGACCGCTACCTGCAGGGCTTTGGCGGCGACACCTCCAACTTCTGCATCGCCGCGGCACGGCAGGGCGCGAGCACCGGCTTTATCAGCGCGGTGGGCGCCGATACCTTCGGCGAGCGCCTGCGCGCGCTGTGGACGCAGGAACGGGTCGATACCCGCTATGTGCACGTCGACCCGTCCGCGCCGACCGGCGTCTATTTTGTCTCGCACGACAATCACGGCCACCGCTTCGACTACCTGCGCGAAGGCTCCGCCGCCAGCCGCTACCAGCATGAGCAACTGCCGCTGGGCGCGATCGCCGCGGCGCGCTATTTGCACCTGTCGGGCATCAGCCTTGCCATCAGCACCAGCGCCTGCGATGCCGGCCTGGCGGCGATGGAGCATGCCCGCAAGGCCGGCACCAAGGTCACGCTCGACACCAACCTGCGCCTGCGGCTGTGGTCGCTGGCGCGCGCGCGCGGCATCATGCGCGAAGCGTTCGCACTGACCGACGTGTGCCTGCCCAGCTGGGACGACATCACCGTGCTGACGGGGCTGGACGACCGCGATGCCGTCGTCGATTACCTGCTCGGCTGCGGCATCGGCCTGGTGGCGCTGAAGCTGGGCGAGGAGGGCGCTTACGTTGCCACGCCCGAGTCGCGCACGCTGGTGGCGCCGTATCCGGTCAAGCCGATCGATGCCACCGGTGCCGGCGATTGCTTCGGCGGCAGCTTCGTCGCGCGCCTGGCGGCGGGCGCCGACGCGTTCGAGGCCGCGCGCTATGCCAACGTGGCCGCGGCGCTGTCCACCACCGGCTATGGCGCGGTGGCGCCGATCCCCGATGCGCAGACCGTGATGGCCCGGCTGGCCGAATCGGTCTCGGTGATCGGCGGGTAATCGTGCGTTCAAGCGGCGCTTGATCTGCGATTTTTCGGCGATTTTTCAGCGAGTCATCGGCAACTGAGCCGACCGCATTCCCTGACTTTGCTTTCCTGAACCCTTCACCCCGAGACAGACATGCAAAACCAGACTTCCCCGCTGCTCCCCCTGCTGGCCGACGTGCCGGTGATCCCCGTGCTGGAATTCCAGTCGGTCGACGAAGCCCTGCACGTGAGCGAGGCGCTGGTCACCGGCGGCCTGCCGCTGCTGGAGATCACGCTGCGCACGCCGGTCGCGCTGGAAGCCATCAGGGCCGTGGCCGCTGCGCTGCCTCAGGCGTGCGTGGGCGCGGGCACGGTCCTGACCGTCGAGCAGCTGCGTGCCGTGCGCGACGCCGGCGCGCAGTTTGCCGTGTCGCCCGGCCTGACCCCGTCGCTGGCGGAGGGCGCGCAGGGCGCGGGGATCTCGCTGTTGCCTGGGGTGGCCACGGCCAGCGAGGCCATGCTGGCGCTGGAAGCCGGCTTCACTTTCCTGAAGTTCTTCCCGGCGCAGGCGGCCGGCGGGGTGCCGATGCTCAAGTCGCTGGGCGGACCGCTGCCGCAGTTGCGCTTCTGCCCGACCGGCGGCATCGATGCCGCGCTGGCGCCGACCTACCTGGCCTTGCCCAACGTGGTGTGCGTGGGCGGATCGTGGGTGGTGCCGAAGGACGCGGTGGCCGGCAAGGACTGGGGCCGCATCCGTTCGCTGGCCGAGCAGGCACGCGCGCTGCGCAGCAAGGGCTGAGCGCGCCGTCCGACGGCGTAAATCAAGTTAGAACGAAGCATGCAATGCAAAACGGCACGCCGTGCGGCGTGCCGTTCTTGGTTGCGGACGCGGCCAGGCCGCATCGTTGCGCGGTTTGGCGGTCCGGCTTACTTGTGCCGGTCCGCCGAGCTTTCCAGCTTCTGGCCGCCGCGCTGAATGTCTTGTCCGAGTCCTGCCATCGTGTTGCAGCCAGCCAACAGGGTGGCAAACAGAACGCACCAGATCCAACCTTTCTTCACGCCGGGCTCCTTTCCATTCGGTTGAGGGTTTGATCCCGATTTTACCGCCGCTGTCAGCGC
Organism: Cupriavidus sp. NPDC089707; assembly: GCF_044748965.1. Lineage (NCBI taxonomy): Bacteria > Pseudomonadati > Pseudomonadota > Betaproteobacteria > Burkholderiales > Burkholderiaceae > Cupriavidus > Cupriavidus sp. NPDC089707. The sequence goes on along the minus strand of NZ_JBIVHB010000030.1, from coordinate 56,103 downwards.
GGTTGATATCTGGTATGTGCCAATTTGTAAATCGTGCAATCGGTGCAACAGTTGCCGGTGGCGCGGTCCGGTTTGACCGGTTCAGCTGGCTGGCGCCAGCAGCTCGCGAGCGCGCTGCTGGATTGCGGCGTGAGTCTGCATCAGCCAGGCCGCCGGAAAAGGTTGCGCCAGCAGGTAGCCTTGCACGCTGTGGCAGCCCCAGGCGCGTACCGCCTCCAGTTGCTGCCGGTTTTCCACGCCCTTGGCGCAAACCGCCGCGCCGGCGCGGCGCGCCATGGCGCAGGCGCCATGCAGCCGCTCGGCCAGGTCCGGACTGCCGCCGCGCGCGCCGCCATGGCCCAGCCGGCGTACATCGAGCGAGACGCTGTCGGGCCGCAGTGCTTTCAGGGCAAGCCGGTTGGCGGGGCTGTCGTCAAAATCGCCCAGCGTCAGCTGGACCCCCAGGCGGCGCAAGTCCGCAAAGCGATGGAGGACGCCGGCGTCCTGGGGCACCGCGCTGCCAGGCAGTTCGATGCACAGGCGCTCCGCGGCGATGCCGCCTTCGATGGCCTGCGCCAGGGCATCGACCATCGGCGGGCGGTGCAGCTGCCCGCTTGGGACCAGCAGGGTAAATTGCAGCGGCGCAAGCGCTTCGGCGCTTCGCACCAGCGGCAGTACGCTGTCGAGCATCCATACGCCGATGCGTCCGACCAGCCCGAGCGTATCCACCAGCGGCAGGAAGTCTTGCGGCGCCACCCGACCCAGCACGGGGCTGTGCCAGCGCAGGCGCACGGTATAGCCGCTGACACGGGCGCCGGCAAAGTTGGCGCGCGGCTGCAGTTGCAGGCTCAGTTCGCCGCGTTCCAGCGCCTCGGGCAGGGCGGCCAGCAGCGGCGCGGTGAGCGGGGCGGCGGGCTTGTCGGCGCGCGCGAGGCCGTCGCCGCCCTGGCGGACGACGCGCAGCATGGCATCGAAGGCCTGCTGCACGCTGCGCTCGGCGGGGATGTCAGGGTGGTCGGTAGCCACGCCGATGCTGCTGGAGATAAACAGCTCGAAGCCGTCCAGCAGGAACGGACGGGACAGGTCGGCGGCAATGCGCTTGGCAATCGGCGCTGCATCCGTGCTGCCGGCCGGCAGTGCCGTGACGACGCCCAGGTCAGACACGGCCACCCAGTGCATGACCGCTCCCTGCGGCAGCAGCGCTGCAATGCGGGTCTGCACCAACGCCTGCAGGCGGGCGGCTCGGCGCGGGCCAAGGGTCTCGCACGCGCTGGCAAATCGGTCGAGCCGGACCGCCAGCACGGCGGCCGGCGGCGCGCCGATGGCGCGTCGCGCGGCCAGCGCGGACAGCAGTCCGGCTGGCCGCGCCGGGACGTTGCCATCGGTCGGCGCTTGTGAGCCGTCCGATGGCGTCCCGCCGGGATCGTCGGCGTCTGGATGCATGAATCGTGTTGCGGGCGGCGGCCGTGCTCACGGCGCTGTCCCGCATCTCCCCGTTGTCAGTGTTCTACGTCTGGCAGGACCGCTGGCGCGGGCCGGCTGCTCTCGTCAGGCGTGACTGCGCACGCCTGCTGCAGCCGCAACGGGCTGCAAGGCCAGATCATAAGGCAAGCTGGGCGGCAGAAACTTGCAAGTTGCGACAAGTTGCGGAATACGCACCTGTCGTTTGACGAAGATCAAGGCGGCGCTGGCGCGTCAATGGATGAGATTGACTGTACCTGCGCGCGGCATTAGCTGGTCGTCTCTTCCTCCGGGCCGTCTTCGGGGGGCAGGCGCGAGGCCAGCACCTTGTCGATGCGCTTGCCGTCCATGTCGACAATCTCGAAGCGCCAGTCGCCCCACTCGACGCGGTCGGCGATCTGTGGCAGCCGTCCGAGCAGCAGTAGCAGCATGCCCGACAGCGTGTGGTAGCGTTCCTTTTCTTCTTCCGGCACCTGGCGCAGCCCGATACGGTCCTTCAGTTCGGGGATGGGGATCAGGCCGTCGAGCAGCCATGAGCCATCGTCGCGCTGCACTGCCCATTCCTCGCCGGCGACTTCGCCCTTGAACTCGCCAGTGATGGCTTCGATCAGGTCCTGCAGCGTCACCAGCCCCAGCACTTCGCCGTATTCGTCGATGACAAAGGCCACCTGGCCACCCGAGGCGCGGAAGTTTTCCAGCAACTCCATCCCGGTCACGCTTTCGGGCACGAACACCGCTGGCTGTACCACGGCCATCAGGTCGGCCTCTTCGCCGCGCAGGCGGCGTGCCAGCAGCTGGCGCGCGCTGACCACGCCGACGATGTCGTGCATGCCGCCGCGCACCGCCGGGAATCGGGAGTGGTCGGATTCCTCGATACGGCGCAGGTTTTCCTCCAGCGGCGCATCCACGTCCAGGTAGACGACGTCGCCGCGCGGCACCATCAGCGAGGCCAGCTGGCGGTCGTCGAGGCGGAACACGTTGCGCACCATGGTGTGCTCATGCTGCTCGATCACGCCCGCCTCGGAGCCTTCGACCAGCAGTGCGTGGATTTCTTCCTCGGTAACGCCGGGGCCGCTATCGGTCTTGGTGCCGAGCAGGCGCAGCACCAGCCGGGTGGAGCTTGACAGCAGCTTGACGAAGGGGGTGGACGCTATCGCGAGCCAGGAGATCGGGCGCGCCACCATGCGCGCAATCGCTTCGGGGGCCATCTGGCCCAGGCGCTTGGGCACCAGCTCGCCCAGCACGATGGTAAAGTAGGTCAGGCCCGCCACCACGGTCGCGCTGGCGACGTAGCTGGCGGTGGACTCTGCCATGCCGATGCTGCTGTGCAGCCAGGCGCCGAACGGCTCCGCCAGCGTCGATTCGCCGACCACGCCGTTGAGCACGCTGATCGACGTGATGCCGATCTGCACCGTCGACAGGAAGCGTGTGGGATCCTCGCCCAGCTTGGCGGCTTCGATCGCGCCCCGGTCGCCGTTCTCGATCTGCCGCTGCAGGCGCGCCTTGCGCGCGGTGACCAGCGCGATCTCGGACATCGCGAACAGGCCGTTCAGCAGGATCAGCGCCAGTAATATGGCAATTTCCATCAAAGTGCGCGCCCTTTGCGCGCCGGGTGTTCAAAGAGGTTAAGCATACCATTCGGGTGTTACAGGAAGTCGTCACAGTGACGCCTGCGTCGCAGTGCCGGCAAGGCAATGGTCGACAGGGAATTGCCGCTATTACCTGGCAGGTAGTCGCTCCCGGCGCCAGGCCATGCTGTAATACGCGCATGGAAACGCTGACCCCTGCTTCCGAAGCCACTCTCGACTTCCCCGGGCTGCTGCGCTACTGGCGCGGCAAGCGCGGCTACAGCCAGCTGGCGCTGTCGCTGGCCGCCGGGGTGTCGCAGCGCCACATCTCCTTCCTGGAATCCGGCCGTGCCCGCCCCAGCCGCGAAATGGTGCTGGCGCTGGCCGAGCGCCTCGGCGTGCCGCTGCGCCAGCGCAACCGCATGCTGCTGGCGGGCGGCTTCGCCCCGGCCTACAGCGAGCATGCGCTGGCTTCGCCGCCGTTGCAGATGGTGCAGCAGGCGATCGCACTGATCCTGTCCAAGCAGGAGCCGTACCCGGCCGTGGTGCTGGACCGGTTCTGGAACCTGGTCGACGCCAACCAGGCGTACCGGCGCATGCTCGATACGCTGCTCGACGGACGCGCGCCCGCGTCGCTGGAAGACGAAAGCGGGCAGGGCGGCGGTCCGCGTCGGGTCAACCTGATGCTGTCGGTGTTCGATCCGCAAGGGCTGTGGCCGGTGATCGAGAACGCGCGCCAGGTCGGACGCTACCTGCTGCGGCGCGTCTGGCAGGAATTGCAGAGCCAGGCGCATGACCAGGCCGCGCGCGAGATCTTCCGCCGCATCGCCGCGTGGCATCCCGACATGGTCGGCCCCGGCGGTGTGCTGCTCCCCGAGGACGACGGCGCGGAAGGGCCGCCGCCGCCGGTGCTGCCGGTGGTGCTGCATGCCGGCGCGTTCCGTGCGTCGCTGTTCTCGACGCTGACCACGCTTGGTATTCCGCAGGACATCACGCTGCAGGAACTGCGCATCGAGTCCTTCTTCCCTGCCGACGAACCCACGCGCACCCTGTTTGAAACGCTGGGCGCCGCGCAGCCACCGGCGCTCAGAAGCGGTAGCGCAGGTAGATGACGTGGAAGGTGATGCCAGGATTGGGCTCCTTGATGCCGCCATTGGACAGGTGCTGGAAACGGTAGCCCGCGGTAAAGCGCCGGCCCGAGCCAAAGGTGACGCCCAGCCCCGCGTATTCGGAGAACTGGAACGCCGTGGAAATGACATGGTCGTCCGAGGTGCGCGTTCCCGTCAGCAAGCGTGGACCGACCGACAGTTCGAGGAACGGCGCCCACGCGTGTTTCCACCAGCCGATGCGGACCACCGGTGAGGCGCCGAACTCCCACAGGTCATGCGGATTGTTGTCGCTGCTGCTGTTCCAGCGCGCGATATTGACCTCCCATTGGAGGTCGATCAGCCAGCCCTGCGGATTGCCCCACGCAAAACCTGAATCCCACAGCATGGCGACCTCGGCCTTCTGCACGTGATGGGTCTCGTCGAAGCTGTAGCCCAGCTGCACGGCCGGCGCGGCGTAGGCGGTGCCGAAGCAAGGAAGGAGGGCCAGCAGGTTCGCCGCGGCGGCGTGGCGCGCCACGCGCGGCATTGAGCGCGCTATAAAGCGCCGCTGTCGATGCCTCGGGTGCCTGGCGCGCGCTGGCGGCGCGGGCAGGAGGTCCAAACAACTTGCAGGGCGGTCTTGTCTGGCTTCTTGGTCTTGTCGTGGCATGGGAAGCAAGGCTTGGGTGCTGCGTTGCTGTCGGACTTTCGCATGGGGTGGTGCCGCAACGGGCGTCGCCACTCATGGCCGGCCTCCATACCTATTTGTAGTACACGAGTTAGCACATTGCAGTGCCGGGGGAGTTGCGACGCCCATTCGCGCGCGTGTGCGCAACCTATGCATAGCGGCCACATCGTGCGTCTGGTGTGCGACAATGCCGCTCGCTTTTCCCGTCTATACGAGGGCAATTCCATGACGTTCCGCATTTTTAGGCATGCTGCCGCGCTGGCAGGATGCATGCTCGGCCTGGCCGTGCCGACCGCGCATGCCGAAGGCAGCGCCATGCCGGCCCAGCGTCCGGCCGCGGCCGCCGGCCTTTACGAGTGCCAGGTGCCGGGCGCCGGCACCGTGTTCCGCGCCACGCCCAGGGAAGGCTGCCATCTGGTGGCAGCGCCCGACCCTGGCGCACCCGACCCGCAACGCTGGCTGCCGCTGATGGGTGCCAACGGCGTGATCTCGTACTTCGACCAGTCCGCGACCCGGCGCCAGGGCGCGCAGGTCGGTGTCGTGCTGATGCGCAATTCTCCGTCGGGCGTGATCCGCACCGCCAACGGCGAACCGATCCGCTCGTCGCTCAGGCGCATGGTGCTCGACTGTGCCACGTCGATGTTCGCGGTGGTCGAGCAGACGCTGTACAGCAAGCGCTACGCGCGCGGTAACTCGCTCTATACGATCCGCGCGCCGCAGTACGGCACCTTCCAGCCTGCCGGCCCCGGCACGATCGCGGGTGAACTGCTGCGCAGGCTGTGCCGCTGAGTGGAGCTGAGCGCCGTCCCTGTCAGGGTTTGTCCCGGTCAACCGTGTGCAAACCGTCCTCGTTGATGCGAATGACCCGGCGCGAATCGCGTGCCGGTCATTGCAGGCATTCCCACATGCAGGGCTCACGAGGAGAGCGAAATGAAGAAGTGGATCGTCATGCTGTCACTGGCAATGTTCGGTGCAGGCGCGATGGCGCAGGCAACGCCGGCCACGCCGGCCACGCCGGCAACCCCCGCCACGCCGGCGGCACCGGCTGCCGACAAGGCTGCACCGGCCAAGGCTGACAGCAAGCACAAGGCCACGGCCAAGAAGGCCAGCGCCAAGAAAAAGAAGAGCCACGCTCCCGGTGCCAAGGACCCGATGACGAATAAAGGCGCCTGAGCGCGCTGCCGATGGCGGCGGGCGCCCGGCTCCCCGGCAAGGGGGGAAACAGGAGGCGTCCGTACTGCCATGCCGCTGCGCTGCGATGGCGTGGCACGACGGCGGGGCATGCCAGGCATGTTCCTGCCGCGCGAACGACAGCCTGTGGCACGCCATGCCGTGCCTTCCGGGGGAAAGGCAAGGGTCGTTGCGGCGGATCGAGACAGGAGGCTACGGCCTCCTTTTTTTGTTCTTGCGCGACAGCTTTGCTGTGCGCAGCCGCGCACGTTATGCTAGCGGACATCGTGCCCGGCCTGGCGTGCGGCGCTGCGCCGGCGCCAGGCAACCCTTGTACAGGAGCGTCTATGGCAGCGGTTGCAACATGGTGGCGGCAAATCGCAATCCAGTGGACGCTGGCGCTGCTATGCCTGCCGGCATGGGCGGCCACGCTGGCGCCGGCAACGGCAACGGCAACGGCAACAGCACCAGTGCCGATCGCCGTGCCCAGCGGTGAAGTCGCGGAACTACGGCTGATGGATCGTCCCATTGCCACGCTGCGCGCGGCGATCGGCGGCGCGACGCCGGCCATGCGCGTAGCGCGCGCCCAGCAGTTGTTCGACGGTCTCTCCGAAGCTGAACTGGCCCAGCCGCTCGGGCAACTCAGCGGCAACCTCGGTGATGCGCCGATGGTCGCGTTCCGGCTCGGCGACCGGCTGCTGTTTGCCCTGGCTGCACAAGACCTTTCCCCGGAAGACAACCTCACGCTGGAAGCTGCCGGCGCGCAGGCCGCGGCGGCGCTGCGCCAGGCCATTGCCGCGCGGCGCGCGCACCTGCACTGGCCAAACCTGATGCGCGGGGCCGCGCTGAGCCTGCTCGGCCTGGGCGTGCTGGCAGCGCTGGCCTGGGGCGTCTCGCGCGCCAGCGCGACGCTGCGCGCGCACCTGCACACGGCATTGCGGCGCCACGTGGCGCGGCACCTCGAACGGCGAGCCGGACAGTTCGACTGGACCGGCACGCTCTACCAGCTGGTCGCGCGCACGGTGCAGATCGTTGCCGTCGGCGTGGTGCTGGTGCTGGCCTTCGTCTGGCTGGAGTTCGCGCTCGAGCAGTTTCCACTGACGCAGCCGATGGGCGACCGCATGGGCGCGTTCGTCCTGCACCTGCTGTCGGGCATCGCGTTGTCGATGGTTGGGGCGGTGCCAGGGCTGGTGACGGTAGTGGTGATCCTGCTGATCACGCGCGCGGTGCAGCGGCTGGTGTCGAATATCTTCAAGGCGGTGCAGAGGGGCCAGGTCTCGGTGCCCGGGCTGCATGCCGAGACCGCCGGCGCCACGCGGCGCCTGGCCGCGGCGTTGATCTGGGCGCTGGGCTTCACCTTCGCTTACCCATATATCCCCGGCTCGGACAGCGATGTGTTCAAGGGTCTGTCGGTGCTGCTCGGCTTTATGGTGACGCTGGGCTCGGCCAACGTCGTCAATCAGCTGATGAGTGGCATGGTGGTGGTGTACTCGCGCGCGCTGCGGCGCGGGGACATGGTATGCATCGGCGATACCGTCGGCACGGTGGCCTCGCTCGACGCGCTGTCGGTCAAGGTTATCAACCTTCGCAACGAAGAGGTGACGCTGCCGAATGCGGTGGTGGTCGGCAGCGCGATCCACAACTACACCCGGCACGGCAGCGTGCGCGATACCGGCACGAATGAGGGCTGGCAGGCCGCGATGATTTCGACCTCGGTCACCATCGGCTATGACACGCCGTGGCGGCAGGTTCATGCCATGTTGCTCGCCGCCGCCGCGCAGGCCGAACACGTGGCAGCGTCACCGACGCCGTTTGTGCTGCAGCGTGGCCTGTCGGATTTCTATGTCGAATATGAACTGTTTGCCGCGCTGGATGACCCGCACAACCGCTTCTATGCGCTATCCGCGCTGCACGCGGCGATCCAGGATCAGTTCAACACGCACGGCGTGCAGATCATGTCGCCGCATTTCATGGCGCAGCCGGAGCAGGCTGTCTACGTGCCTGAAGCCAAATGGTTCGAGCAGCCGGGCAGCGCACAGATCAATCCGGCCGCGCGGCCGCAGCGGACCCCGCCGCGCGCCGCATGAGCGCGGCCGGCGCACTGGTCGTACGCGCGCGGGGTGCCTGCCTCAGCTGTCGACGTGGCGGGCCTTCCACTGCCCGCTGGGCTGCTTGCAGAACCAGCCTTTCCAGTGCTCCTGCGAGCTGCCGCGCTTGAGCTCCGACTCCAGCCGCCGGCACTGCTGGCCCTTGTCCGTCTTGCTTTCAACAGGGGTGATGGTGCCATCGACTTGCGGGCGCCGGCCGTTGGCCGGATAGGTCCAGGTCACCGACTGGCCGTCGGCGGTATCGTTCAGCGCCTTGCGCACCGATTGCGACAGCGAGGCACCTTCCTTCTCGTTGAGCGTGCCGATGATGGATCCGCTCAGATAGTTGTCGAAATACGCATGGGCCGGCGCGGCCATGGCGAGCAGCAGCGTGGAACCGAGCACGCAGGCGATGGCGGCACGGATGGCGGGGCGGGCAGTGCGGTCTGTTTGCCGAGGCAGCATGACGATTCCTTTGGCTTCATGTTGGCGTGCCGCGAGCCGGGGGAAGGCATTGCGCGGGCAAGCCGGATGGGTCGTTTGGGTGGCATTGTAAGCGCAATGCCGGGCTGCGCACGACCACTTTGCCGCATTGCGGCGGCGCTGGCGCGGTTGACACCGGCGTAGCGCTGACCTAGCGTTGATTGCTGCCCCAACGCTTGCCATCCCTTGTTCCGCAGCGGCTGTCTGCGGTCCACGCCGCAAAGGCAAGCGCCTTTCCCCCCGAGAGGAGATCCCATGAAGCTGCGCTATCTCATCATCGGCCTGGCCGGTGCCTGTGCCATCGGCACGCTGCATGCCCAGACCGGCAAGGCCGACAAGTTCAATCCCTATACCGACGGCGCCAGGCAGGACAAATTCAGCACGTACACCGATGGGGCCAAGCAGGACAAGTTCAGTCCCTATTCGGATGGCGCAAAAAGCGACAACGTGACCTCGCTCAACCCCGGCGCGCGGCCTGATCAGATGGAACCGATCCAGGGCGGTGCGCAGAAATCGTTCGACTCATTCAGTCAGGGCGGCATGAAGAGCGGCAAGTTCGATACGTATTCCGAAGGCGCCAAGAGCGGCAAGTTCGATCCCTACAGCGAAGGCGCTAAAAAGTAACACTGCATTAAAAGTGCCGAGCGCGGGGTGCTGCAGGGTACCCCGCCAATCACGCTGGTACGCAGGTCCGGCGAACCTGGTGCTCGCCTGCGCTTGCGCCGGTGTGACCTGAAAGCCCGCAAAGCCTTGCCCGGAGCGGCTTTCGGGCAACCTCACCAACATTTTGTTTCAAACCTTGCGTGATCGAAACGTGACTTTCGCGTCTCGAATTGTTATGGTTTATTGCGCATCGCAACAAACCGGACACAGTGCCCAGCGGGCGCCGAGACTCGTGTTCGGGCCACGCCACGTTTGGCCGGGCCCGTCTCTTGCTGTGTCGTGCCTTGCTGCGCCGCCTGCAAGGCCTTCGTCCCGACCGCCGATGCCGGTCACCCCGTTTTAACTGTTCCCACTGGCATACATGTCACAGATCGCCACGCCACGCTTGTCCGCAATGTTTACCGTGCCTGCCCCCGGGCCGGCCCTTCGCCGCAGCGCGCGCGCCGGCGTGCGGATCGCGGCATGGCTGGGCGGCGGCGTGCTGGCACTGTGCGCCATGACGGCGCAGGCGTTTGACTTCGATACCGTCGCCGCGCGTGCCAGACAGCTCGCAGCATCGCCATACAAGGCCCCGCCGCAGAACCTGCCGCGCGAACTGCGCGAACTCTCGTACGAGCGCTACCGCGAGATCGAATACAAGCCCGAGCGTTTCGCCTGGCGCGGCACGCGCTCGCCGTTCGAACTGTCGTTCTTCCATGAGGGCATGGTGTTCGACCAGCCGGTGCGCATCCATGAAGTGGTGGGCAACAGCGTGCGTGAATTCCGCTTCGATCCCGCTGCGTTCAACTACGGGCCGCACAAGGTCGACGCCGCCAAGCTCAAGAACCTGGGCTTCGCTGGCTTCCGCATCCTGTATCCGCTGAACCAGGGCAAGCGCAAGGACGAACTGGCGTCGTTCCTTGGTGCCAGCTATTTCCGTGCGCTCGGCAAGGACCAGTGGTACGGGCTGTCGGCCCGTGGCCTGGCGGTGGACACCGCGCTCAATTCCGGCGAGGAATTCCCGCGCTTCGTTGAATACTGGATCGAGCGGCCTGGCCCCAATGCCAAGGAGATCACCGTCTACGCGCTGATGGATTCGCGCCGCATGAGCGGCGCCTACCGCTTCACCATCAAGCCGGGCGCCGAGACCGCGATGGAGGTCAAGTCGCGCCTGTTCCTGCGCGAGAACGTGACCAAGCTGGGCCTGGCGCCGCTGACCAGCATGTATCTGTTCGGCGAGAACCAGCCGGCGCCGGCGCAGGATTTCCGCCCCGAGGTGCATGACTCGGACGGCCTCTCGATTCACCTGGGTACCGGCGAATGGGTCTGGCGCCCGCTGGTCAATCCCAAGCGCCTGCTGGTGACGTCCTTTGCGGCGACCAACCCGCAGGGCTTCGGGCTGATGCAGCGCGATCGCAGCTTCAACAGCTACCAGGAACTGGGCGCATGGTATGAGCGCCGCCCGAGCGGCTGGGTGCAGCCGCGCGGCAACTGGGGCTCGGGCCGGGTCGAGCTGGTGCAGATCCCGACGCCGGACGAGACCAATGACAACATCGTCGCGTACTGGGTGCCGGACAACCCGCCCAAGCCGAAGCAGCCCTTCGACTACGAGTACCGGTTGCTGTGGCAGAAGGACGGCGAACAACTGCCGCCGCTGTCGTGGGTGAGCCAGACCCGGCTGGGCCAGGGCCAGTCGGCGAGCAAGGAGGACACGAGCTTTTCGCTGGTGGTGGACTTCGAAGGCCCAGGCTTCCGCAAGCTGCCCGCGGACGTTCGCATCGACCCGGTGGTTTCGGCCGATGCCAACGGTGAACTGCTGAAGACGTCGGTACAAAAAAATGAAGCGACCGGCGGCTGGCGCATGACCATGGTGATGCGCCGCAAGGATGAAACCAAGCCGGTAGAGTTGCGCGGCTATCTTCGCAACGGCAATACAACCCTATCCGAGACGTGGAGCTACATCTTACCCCCAGGCTAAAGCAGCGACCGGCTCAGGCAGCGGCATGCGAGCGCTATGTCGACCGCCTGCCCGTATCGCCTGAAATCCGCAGCGAACTGCTGGCCGATATGCCCGGCGCGGCCGCGGCGTCGGTGGCATCGCTGGCACCGCTGAGTCCAGTCAGCCCGGTCATCCCCGTCGGCCCGGTCGGCCCGGTCGGTGGCAGCGGCCGCGATGCGCAGGAAGCGATCTCGCGCCTGCAGTCGCGCCTTGCCGCCAAGGACGCGCCCGCTGCGCAGGGCGGCGGCGCGTACGCTTCGGTCGGCCGCCGTTTCACCATCGCTTACGGCAACCCGCAGGTTGGCGGCGAGCCGCTGCTGCAGCGGCGCGAAGATGGCACCGTCAAGGTCGACACCGGCCCCGAGCCCGAGCGCAGCTCGATGGTGCCGCGCCAGTGGCCGCCGCATATCGTTACCGGCTGGCTGCGCAACACCTGGCGCCGCATGCTGGGCCGTCCGCCCGTGCCCGAAACCTGGGACACGCTGCACGACGGCCCCGATGCCGAAGGCAAGTGGCACCCGGCCGGTTCGCACCGCCGCTGGTTCCTGCTGGCGCTGGTCGTGATCCAGACCGTGCTCGCCACCTACTTCATGACCAGCGTGCTGCCGTACCACGGCGCCGATCCGCTCGAGATCGCGATCCTGGGCCTGTTCGCCATCCTGTTCTCATGGGTGTCGGCGGGTTTCTGGACGGCTATGATGGGCTTCCTGGTGCTGGCCAAGGGGGGCGACCGGCATCTGATTTCGCGCTCCGCCGCACCCGACGGGCCGCTCGCACCCGAGGCGCGCACCGCGATCATCATGCCGATCTGCAATGAGGACGTGACGCGGGTGTTCGCGGGGTTGCGCGCGACCTATGAATCGCTGGCGCGCACCAGCCATCTGTCCAATTTCGATTTCATCGTGCTGTCCGACAGCGGCAACCCGGACCTGCGCACCGCCGAGCACGACGCGTGGATGGAGCTGTGCCGCGCGGTCGGCGGCTTCGGCCGCATCTTCTATCGCTGGCGCCGCCACCGTGTCAAGCGCAAGACCGGCAACGTCGCCGATTTTTGCCGCCGCTGGGGCAGCAAGTACCGCTACATGGTGGTGCTCGATGCCGACAGCGTGATGAGCGGTGACTGCCTGGCAACGCTGGTACGGCTGATGGAGGCCAACCCCGGTGCCGGCATTATCCAGACCGCGCCGCTGGCCGTGGGCCGCGAGACGCTGTATGCGCGCGTGCAGCAGTTCGCCACGCGCGTGTACGGGCCGTTGTTCACCGCGGGCCTGCACTATTGGCAGCTGGGCGAATCGCACTACTGGGGCCATAACGCCATCATCCGCGTCAAGCCGTTCATCGAGCATTGCGCGCTGGCGCCGCTGCCGGGCCGCGGCCCGCTGTCCGGCGAAATCCTGTCGCACGATTTCGTCGAAGCCGCGCTGATGCGCCGGGCCGGCTGGGGCGTGTGGATCGCCTACGACCTCGAAGGCTCGTATGAAGAGTTGCCGCCGAACCTGCTCGATGAGGTCAAGCGCGACCGCCGCTGGTGCCAGGGTAACCTGATGAATTTCCGGCTGTGGTTCAAGCAGGGCTTCCACGTGGTGCACCGCGCGGTGTTCCTGACCGGCATCATGGCCTACCTGTCGGCCCCGCTGTGGCTGTTGTTCCTGCTGCTGTCCACGGCAATGCTGGCCAAGCATGCACTGGTGCCGCCGGAGTACTTCACGCAACCGTACCAGATGTTCCCGACCTGGCCCGAATGGCACCCGGAGAAGGCGTTGGCGCTATTCTCGGCGACCGCCACGCTGCTGTTCCTGCCCAAGCTCGCCAGCGTGGTGCTGCTGATGAAGCAAGCGCGACGCTACGGCGGCGCGGTACAGCTCTTTGCCAGCATGCTGGTCGAGGTGCTGCTGTCAGCGCTGCTGGCGCCGACGCGGATGCTGTTCCATACCAAGTTCGTGATCGCCGCCTACAGCGGCTGGGGCATCTCGTGGAAATCGCCGCCGCGCGAAGACGCCGAGACCACCTGGGGAGAGGCGTTCCGCCGCCACGGCTGGCATACCGCGCTGGGACTTGCGTGGGGCGGGCTGGTCTACTGGCTGAACCCGTCGTACGTGTTGTGGCTGCTGCCGATTGTCGGGTCGCTGGCATTGTCGATCCCGTTGTCGGTGATGCTGTCGCGCGTGTCCCTGGGCCGTGCCTCGCGCAATGCGGGCCTGTTCATGATCCCGGAAGAAACGCTGGTGCCGCGCGAGATCGTCGAGACGCAGCAGCATGTCGAGAACGCCGCGGACACGCCCGACTTTGTCGATGCGGTGGTGGATCCTGTCACCAATGCGCTGATGTGCGCGACCGCGACGGCGCGGCCGGTGCAGCCCGAAGCGGCACGCCGGCGCCACGAAACGCTGGTCGAACATGCGCTGACCCACGGCCCGCGCGCGCTGACACCGGCGCAAAAGCACCTGCTGCTGGGCAACCCGTTCGCGCTGGCCCGGCTGCATGAGCTGGTGTGGGGTTCGCCACTGGCCGATGCCGGCTGGAAGGATACGCGCATGCTGGTGCGCAGGGCGGCCAACGTGCTGCCATTGCGCCCTCGCGCGGCGTGACGCAGATTGCCTCTGCTGAACAAGAAACGGCCGCTGATGCGGGCCGTGGCTGCTGACAAAGTCAAAGGCAGCGAATGTTGTCTCCCCTCTCCCATTTATGGGAGAGGGGCGGGGGAGAGGGCAGGAGTTGCCACGAAGTAAGGCGCCACGGTGCTTGCCATGCGCTGGCCCTCTCCCCCAGCCCCTCTCCCGCAAGCGGGAGAGGGGAGCAAACAACCTGGCACCTCCCTTTGTCCGCAATCTGTGGCCCGCTGATGCGGGCCGTGCCATCGACGCTTGTTTCCTGACCGGTTGCTGCTTCAGCGCAGCGCCGACGTGCAGATCGGCGCGTTGATGTAGACATCGCCGATGCGGCGCTCGCCGCGGTCCTTGCGGGTCATGTAGCGGAACATCAGGCTGACGCCGAGCTTGGTCAGGATTTCCACGTCGCGGTTTGCGCAGATATTGCGCTGCAACGGCGCAGCATAGTTGACCTCGAAGCTGGCGAGATCCAGCATCGGCCCGCGGTAATTGGTCAGTTCCAGCTGGAACAGCACATGCTTGCCGGGCACCGACTGGCAGCGGCGCAGCCGCGTCTCGCCGTCAATTTCGATCGGCAGGGCATCGTTGAGCTGGCGGCAGGCGCGCGCCAGCACGTTGTCGGGACGAGTGGTGTTGCGCAACAGTTCTGGCACGCCGGCGGCGCCGGTATTCTGGCCCGTGGCCGCCCCCTTGAGCATGCGCGACAGGGGTTCGGCTTCGTCGACCGCGGGAGCCGGCGCCGACGCCGCGGCGGCATTGCGCGGCGGCACCGGCACCGGCGCCGCATGCAGCGGCAGCGGCAACAGCAGCGCGGCCACCCATGCAAGGGTGGCCAGGCCAGGCGAAGCGGAAATCGGCGTGTGTCGTGTTCTCATGCAGGCTAACGTTGCCGGGAGCGGTACTGTCGTCCGTCTCTGCGTGGCCGGCGGCGCATGTCACGCAACACTCACGCCGACAGGCTGGCATTGTACCCTCCACCTTGCCAGGCGTGAAAGGCGCGCCACGCTTGCCATCATAGTCCGCGTCAGCGCACGCAAGTCATGCATTCCGGGCAGATGCTCGCTGGATTCCGCCATCTGGCAAGTTTGCCAAGCCTGCCAACTTCATCGAACCCGACCTTGGCAGGGCAATATTCCTGAACGAGTGTTTCAAACCTGTGCAACCTGCTGCGGGATCGCTTTCGTTATGCTGTGCAACAATTGGCCCTTTCCAACGGCTTGCGACCGCGCCCCGGCATCGCCCACGGCGGTGCGCGCCACGCAACCGTATGCACCGGATCTCTTCCATGTCCCGTTCCCCGAGCGCTGCCTCGACCGCGCGCTTTCCTGCCTGGCTTTTGATTTGTGGCTCGCTGATGGCGATTGCGCCGCTGTCGATCGACATGTACCTGCCAAGCTTTCCCGCACTTGCAGTCGATCTTGGCGTCGATATCGGCCAGGTACAGCTGACCCTTGGCACGTTCCTGGTCGGCCTTGCCCTGGGGCAGGCGTTCTACGGGCCGTTCAGCGACCGCTTTGGCCGCAAGCCACCGCTGTATCTGGGACTTGGCGTCTATGTCGTGGCGGCGATCGGCTGCGCACTGGCGCGCAGCGCCGAGACGCTGATGCTGTGGCGCTTCCTGCAGGCGCTGGGCGGTTGTGCCGGCATGGTGATGGCGCGCGCCGTGATCCGCGACCGGCTCGAGGCGCATGAGTCGGCGCGCGCGTTTTCGTCGCTGATGCTGGTGATGGGACTGGCACCGATTCTCGCGCCTGTCATTGGCGGCGCGATCCAGACAGCTGCCGGCTGGCGCACGATTTTCTGGGTGCTGGCGGCGGCCGGCCTGGCCATCCTGCTGCTGGTGCACTGGCGCATGGAGGAATCGCTGGACCGGCGCCAGGCGGCACCGTTGCGGCTTGGCGCGGTGGCCAGGAGCTATGGCGAGCTGCTGCGCGACCGTGAATTCGTTGGCTACTCGCTGTCGGCAGGTTTCGGGTCGGCGGGGATGTTCGCGTATATCTCGGGTTCGCCGTTCGTGCTGATCGAGTTGCACGGCATTGCGCCGTCGCACTATGGCTTCGTGTTCGGCGCCAATGCGCTGGGCCTGATTGTCATGTCGCAGCTCAACAGCCGGCTGGTGCGCGGTCGCACGCTCGACCAGGTCCTGGGATGGGCGCTGCTGGCGCCTTGCGCGGCCGGGGTGGTGCTGGCCGTGGCGGCGCTGGCCGGGCAGGCGACGCTGCCGATGCTGCTGGCGGCATTCTTCGTCTTTATCGGTGCGCTGGGCTGCGTCACGCCTAACGCCTCCGCACTGGCGCTGGCGCACCAGGGGCATCGCGCCGGTACGGCATCGGCACTGATGGGTACGCTGCAGTTTTCGCTGGGCACGCTCGGCGGGGCGGCCGTCAGCGTATGGCGGGACGGCACCGCGCTGCCGCTGGCCGTGGTGATGGCGCTATGCGGCGCTGGCGCGGTGCTGATGCGTTACTACGGCCGCTCCGGCGCCGGCCGGGCGGCTGCCTGACAAATCAGGCGGCGGCCTGCTGCAAGGCGGCGGCCTGCTGTACGACCACCATGTGTGCCGGCATCGGCGCCGCATAGCCGGCCTGGCCGAAGCACTCGCGGATGATGCGGTTGGTGTCGAAATAGACTTGCCAGTAATTGTCGTTGTGGCAATACGGGCGTACCGCCAGCACCGGCCCGACCAGCGTGAATTCCAGGATCTCCACGTCGACCGCGGGTTCCGGCAGCACGTTCGGGATCTGCGCGATGCGCGACTTCAGCAGCGCCACCGCATCGGACACGTCGGTGCTGCCCGCCAGCTGGGCCTTCAGTTCCACGCGCCGGTACGGATTAGCGGTGAAGTTCTGGATTGTGTCGCTGAAGATCTTGTTGTTGCCGATCACGGTCTGCACGTTGTCCGGTGTATCGAGCGACGTGGCGAACAGCCCGATCTCGCGTACCGTGCCGGTGACGCCGCCGACGGTAACGAAGTCTCCCACCTTGAACGGCCGCAGCACCACCAGGAAGGCGCCCGCCGCGAAATTCGACATCAGCCCCGACCACGCCATGCCGATGGCCACGCCGGCCGCGGCAATCAGCGCGGCAAAGGTGGTGGTCTGGATGCCGAAGTAGCCCAGGATGCCGATCACCAGCACCACGTTCAGCGTGACCGTGACGATTGAACCCACATAGCGCAGCAGCGTCGGGTCGACCTTCTGCCTGGTGAGCGCATTCTGCACCATCCGTACCACAAAATGGATCAGCCATCGGCCGATGACCCAGAACGCTAGCGCTGCCAGGATCTTGACCCCGAACTGCGTTGCATAGGCGACCACCAGGGTCTTGAGATTGTCGAAAGTCGTGGCATCCATCGGCGTGTCCTCTCGGTTTGGGTGAGTGGTGCAAGCCCTGCGCGCTGACGCGGCGCAATACGTGGGCACGGCAATTATTGGAATGCCGTGCCTGGAAGTGCAAGCAAATAATTGTCAAGGCAAGCGGTCCGGCAGGCCCGCTTGCCCAGGCGCCGCCGGGCGGCGCATCCGCCTTACCAGTTGGTTTCGCGCTCCGGCGTGGCGGAGATGCGGTGCAGCGTCAGGTCCGCGCCGTTGAATTCGCCTTCGGCATCGAGCCGGATGCCGACCAGCTTCTTGAGCGCCCCGTATACCAGTGTGCCGCCCGCCAGTGCCACCACGATTCCCAGCACCGTCCCGATCAGCTGCGCGCCGAGCGACACGCCGCCCAGTCCACCCAGTGCCTTGGCCCCGAAGATGCCCGCGGCGATGCCGCCCCAGGCGCCGCACAGCCCGTGCAGCGGCCAGACGCCCAGCACATCGTCGATATGCCACTTGTTCTGTGCCAGCGTAAACGTATAGACGAAGAGGGCGCCTGCAATACCGCCAGTGATGAGCGCGCCCAGCGGGTGCATCAGGTCCGAGCCGGCGCATACCGCCACCAGCCCGGCCAGCGGGCCGTTGTAGGCAAAGCCCGGATCATTGCGGCCGGCGGCCCAGGCCGCCAGCGTACCGCCAGCCATCGCCATCAGCGAATTGATCGCGACCAGGCCGCTGATCTTGTCGACGGTCTGCGCGCTCATCACGTTGAAGCCGAACCAGCCCACCGCCAGGATCCACGCGCCCAGCGCGAGAAACGGGATATTGGAGGGCGGATGGGCGCTGATGCGCCCGTCCTTCTGATAGCGCCCGCGGCGCGCGCCGAGCAGCAGCACCGCCGGCAGCGCGATCCAGCCGCCTAGCGCGTGCACGACCACCGAGCCGGCAAAGTCATGGAAGGGCGCGCCGGCAACCTGCGTGATCCAGTCCTGGACCCCGTAGCGCTGGTTCCACGCAATGCCTTCGAAGAATGGGTAGACAAAACCGACCAACACGAATGTCGCCACCAGTTGTGGATTGAAGCGCGAACGCTCGGCAATTCCGCCCGAGATAATCGCCGGAATGGCGGCGGCAAAAGTAGTCAGGAAAAAGAATTTGACCAGGTCGTAACCGCTTTTCTGCGCCAGCGTTTCTGCCCCGGACATGAATTGCACGCCGTAGGCAATGGTGTAACCGATAAAGAAATAGGCAATCGTGGAAACTGCGAAATCCACCAGAATCTTTACCAGTGCATTGACCTGGTTTTTCTTGCGCACCGTGCCTAGCTCAAGGAAGGCAAAGCCGGCGTGCATGGCCAGCACCATGATGGCGCCAAGCAGGATAAACATGGCGTCGGTGCCGGTCTTCCAGTTGTCCATAGTGACCTCATGCTCAAAATGGGCGCATGGGTATGCAAAAAACATTCCAGTTCCGGCTGCATCCTGGTGCCAACTGCACCGGCGTGGGCAGAATCCGCACCGGAATGCCGCGCGCAGGCGACCGGGTGCGCAGTACGTCAGGAGGGAGGCGTCAAGGGCTGTGCCGGAAATGCGCCAGAATGGCGCTTCGCCCGCATGCTCGGCTGACCCGTTATGGTGCGACGCCCCAATTCCGGGCATTTTTCCCATCCGGGTCCGCGCCAGCCGCGCCTTGCGGCACAACGCCGCAGCCAGGCAAATCCGGCTCGTGACAAGCGCAAAAAGAGCGGTAAATTGCCTGCTAACCGGCCTCAAGCAAGGATTTGCGGGTTTTTTCGTTGCATTGATGCCACTGGGGATTGCTCAACGCACAAGGGGCAGATTAGACTGCGCCGATCGATGTTTTGCCGCCAGGCAGGCACATCGGTGACGACGACCAACAAGGGAAATCAGCCATGAATAAAGGTGAACTGGTATCGGCCATCGCCACGGAAGCAGAACTGAGCAACGCCGCCGCTGAGCGCGCGCTCAACGCAGCGCTGGACAGCATCAAGAAGGCAGTGGCAAAGGGTGATTCGGTCACGCTGGTAGGTTTTGGCAGCTTCAGCGCCGGCAAACGCGCCGCGCGTACCGGACGCAATCCGCGCACCGGCGAAACCATCAAGATCCCCGCCGCCAAGACGGTCAAGTTTTCCGCCGGACAGGGTTTCAAGGACGCGGTGAACAAGAAGAAGTAAGCAGTTTGCGTCCACAGCGTGAAAAGCGGCCAGGCAGGCCGCTTTTTTGTTTTCCGCGCCGTGCCGCGATGACCGGCAACGGCGGGGCCGATCCGGGTTAAACTGCCGGCGCACGGATGCCGCCAGCCGGCCCGGGCGACCGCCCCCGCAATCCGAACTCCCCCGCATCATGAACGACCAGTCCCACCAGCTTTCCATGACCGTGCTGATGACGCCGGACATGGCCAATTTCTCCGGCAACGTCCACGGCGGCACTATCCTGAAGTATTTGGACATGGTCGCCTATGCCTGCGCCAGCCGCTATGCCGGCCGCTACGTGGTGACGCTGTCGGTGGACCAGGTGGTGTTCCGCCAGCCGATCCACGTGGGCGAGCTGGTGACCTTCCTGGCCTCGGTCAACTTTACCGGCCGCAGCTCGATGGAAATCGGCATCAAGGTCGTGACCGAGAATATCCGCAGCAAGCTGGTGCGCCACACCAACAGCTGCTACTTCACCATGGTGGCGGTCGACGACAACGGCGCGCCGGCTGAAGTGCCGCCGCTGCAGCCGCGCGACGAGGTCGAGCGCCAGCGTTTTGAGGCCGCCCAGCAGCGCCGTGCGCTGCGCCAGGAAATGGAAAGGCGCCACGGCGACATCAAGTCGCCGGTGACCTGACACGCTGGCATCCACCATGATCAAGCGATCCTGTACGATCCTGGCCCTGGCTGCCTGCGCGGCGGCCACGGGCGGCGCGCATGCCGAGGAGATCGGCAGCGTCAGCACCAATTTCCGCATGACTGGCTCCGACAAGGTCGTGATCGAAGCCTATGACGACCCGCAAGTCGACGGCATCACCTGCTACGTGTCGCGTGCCCGCACCGGCGGCATCAAGGGCCAGCTGGGCATGGCGGAAGACCCGCCGGAAGCCTCGATCGCGTGCCGGCAGGTGGGAACCATCGCCTTCAAGGGGCCGCTGAAGCAGCAGGACCATGTCTTTTCCGAGCGCATGTCGGTGCTGTTCAAGACCCTGCATGTGGTGCGCGCGGTCGATCGCAAGCGCAATACGCTAGTCTACCTGACCTATTCGGACCGCATCGTCAGCGGCAGCCCGCAGAACAGCGTGACCGCCGTGCCGGTGCCCGCCGGCACGACGATTCCTGTCAAGTAAACGCTGCCGGCTCGATCAGGGTGCCAGCGCCGCGGCTTCGGCCTGGCAATCGCCCGGCGCGCGGGCACCGGCGGCACGCGCGGCGGCCACTTCGCGGCGCGCCTGTTCAAGGTCTGCCTGGAAAGTCGGGTCGGCATGCAGGCGCGCCACGGTCGCGGCAGCCATCATGCGGCCTTCGTTGACATCGCTCTGCCAATGCACGTTGCAGACCACCCGGCTCTGGCCGAACGCGCGCCCGCGCGCCAGGATGGCGTCCGCGCGGGCCGGCTCCACCTCGGCCAGGATCAGCGCCCAGGCCCAGCCAATGGCGCTGTGGCCAGACGGATAGGACCCGTCTTTCTCCAGCTTGGCGGCTTCGGCGGGCGTGCACATCTCAGTCTTGTTGGCGACAAATGGCCGCGTGCGCTTGTAGCGGTCCTTGGCGCCGTAGGTGGACAGGCCGGCATCGACCAGGCTGCGGCGCAGCAGGATGTTAAGGTAGGGCGTGTCCTTGGCGCTGACCGGCACTCCCAGCGCGCATGAGAACGCGCTGGCAGCCTGCGGGAAGGTAAGCACGGCGTCGGTACTGGCAACCTGCCATCGCGGCGAGCCGCGCAGCGTGCCTGCCTGGCGCGCAGCGTCGTCATCCAGCGCCTGCGCGGGCGAGCCCTGTGCCGGGGGGGCGGGCAGCAGCTTCAGGCTGTCCGGGCGCGCATCGGCGGCCAGGTAGCCGGCCGGCACGCCAGGGCGCAGTTCCGGCACCGCGGACAGGTTGGTGCCGCCAGTCGCGCAGCCGGCCAGCAGCGCGGCTGCAGCCACGGTGGCACCAAGGCGCAAGGGATTGGAGAGGTTTCGATCCCGCTTTGCTTGGTTCGTCAATTTTTTCTTTTCCTTGTTGTTGTGGATTGTCGCCGGCAGGTCAGGCTGCCGGGGCGAACAGCTTGCGCAGGTTCGACTTGAGTATCTTGCCATTGGCATTGCGCGGCAGCATCTCCTGGTACAGCAGGATGCGCACCGGCACCTTGAATGCCGCCAGCCGCTCGCGCACGAACTCCTGCAGCTCGGCCTCGGTTGCCTGCATGCCTGGTTTCAGGCTGACCACGGCGGCCGGTTCCTCGCCCAGCGTCTTGTGCGCGATGCCGACCACCGCTGCGTCCATCACCGCCGGATGTTCATACAGCGTGCTTTCCACCTCGATGCAGTAGATGTTCTCGCCGCCGCGGATCAGCATGTCCTTCATGCGGTCGACGATATAGACATGGCCTTCCTCGTCCAGCCGCGCAATGTCGCCGGTGCGCAGCCAGCCGTCGGCAAAGGTCTGCGCCGTGGCCTCGGGCTTGTTCCAATAGCCGCGCACGACGTTGGCGCCGCGTACCAGCAGTTCGCCGGCCTCGCCCGGCGGCAGCGCCTGGCCGCGTCCGTCGACTACCTTCATCTCGCCGATCGGCAGCGCCGGACCGCTGCTGTCGGGGCGCAGCACGTATTCTTCGGCGCTGTGGCTGGTGAAGGTCGACGAGGTTTCGGTCATGCCCCAGCCGATGCCAGGTGCGGCCATCGGGAACACGTCGCCGATGCGCCGTACCAGTTCCGGCGACGCCGGCGCGCCGCCGTAGTTGACGTTCTCGAGCGAAGACAGGTCGAAGCGCGCGCGCTCCGGATGCTCCAGGATCTGCCAGGCGATGGTGGGCACGCCGCCGGCGCCAGTGCAGCGCTCGCGCTCGATCAGTTCCATGCCGCGCAGCGCGTCCCAGCGCTGCATCAGCACGATCTTGCCGCCGGTGGCGAGCGCGCCGTTGAGCACTGCCATGCAGCCGGTGACATGGAAGAACGGCACCGCCAGTAGCATGGCTTTCTGCGGGGCCGCGGGATCCGGCGCCGGAATCGGCTCGCCGCGGCGCAGCAGGTTGCGCAGCGGGCTGAAGCTGCCAGCGGCCGCGACGGTGGCGGCGTTGCGATGCGTACCCAGCGCCCCTTTGGGTTTGCCGGTGGTGCCCGAGGTATAGAAGATGGTGGCATCGTCCTCCGGGTCGATGTCGAGCTGCGGCGGCGATTGCTGCGGCAGCGCGGCCCAGTCGGCGCTGGTGCCGATCACGCTTTCCAGTGCGGCGACGCGGGCATTGCCGGCCGCGGCGCCGGTGCGCGAGACATAGACGCGTTCCAGCGTCGGGCAGCCGGGCAGATGCTCAAGGATGCGGTCGAGCCGCTCGGCATCGACGATGGCCACGCGGCTGCCGGAATCGGCCAGGCCGTATTCCAGCTCGGCGCCGGTCCACCATGCGTTCAGCGGCGTCACGATCGCGCCCGCGAGCAGCGCGCCGTAGAACGCCACCGGCCACTCCGGCAGGTTGCGCATTGCCAGCGCCACGCGGTCGCCCTTGCGCACGCCGTCGCGCACCAGCGCATGCGCCAGCGCGATGGCGGCGCGGCGGAAGGCATCGTAGGAAACGCGCTCATCCTCGTAGACCACGAAGGTGCGGTCGTCGAAGGCACTGGTCGCGTGGAACAGGTCGCACAGCGTGGCGGGTGCGTGCTTCCAGACGGTGGTGGGGATGCCGCGGATCACGCGCGACTCGGTCTCGAAGGGCGAGCCGGGCGCGGTCAGCCGGGCATGCGCCTCGGCCAGGGACATGACCGGCCAGTTGCCGGCAGCTTGCGGATTTTGCGGATTGCTTGACATGACTGCCTCCCGTAACTGCGCTGCAGGTTGAGGGCAATGCAAAGAAAGCGGCATGCGCCGGACAGGCCGGCGCACGCGCAACGCTTGTGTCAGAAGCTCAGGTACAACTCAGATGCGGCGCAGATGCCGATCAGATCGTCACGCCGCCGTCGACCACCAGCGCCTGCCCGGTCATGAAGCTGCTCGCAGCGGAAGCCAGGTATACGGCCGCGCCGGCGATCTCGACGGGCTCGCCGATGCGGCGCAGCGGGGCGCCCTGCGTGGACTGCTTGTAGCGCTCGGGATCTTCCCACAGCGCGCGCGCGAAGTCGGTCTTGATCAGGCCCGGCGCGATGCAGTTGACGCGCACGTTGTGCGGCCCGAATTCCACTGCGAGGTTGCGCGCCAGCTGGAAATCCGCGGCCTTGGAGATGTTGTACACGCCGATGGTCGGCGAGCCGCGCAGGCCGCCGATCGACGACACGATGATGATCGAGCCATCCTTGCGGTCGATCATCTGCGGCGCCACCATCTGGATCAGCCAGTGGTTGGAAATGACATTGTTGTCCAGCACCTTGCGGAACTGGTCGTCCGAGACGCCGCCCATCGGCCCGTAGTACGGGTTGGACGCGGCATTGCAGACCAGCACGTCGACCTTGCCGAAGGTGCGGTTGGTTTCGTCGACCAGCCGCTGCAGGTCTTCCTTCGACGAGATATTGGCGGGCACCGCGATGGCGGTGCCGGCGCCATGGCGTGCATTGATGGCGTCAACCACCTCCTGGCAGGCCTCGGCCTTGCGCGAAGAAATCACCACCTTGGCGCCCTGGACCGCCATCTGCTCGGCGATGGCGCGGCCGATGCCGCGCGAGGAGCCGGTGACGATGGCAACCTTGCTTGTCAGATCGAACAATGACATGGAGTCTCCTGTATAGCTGCGCCGGCGTCAGCGGCCGGCTCTTCATGCAGGCGGCGAGTGTGCCGCGCTGTTGTCCTGGCGATGCGGCGCAAAGGCTGCATCGCCAGGACATTATGGTGGTGCCGCGGCGGCCGAGTCCACAGCGCCGCGGTGCAGATGGCCGCCATATCAGCATTCTTTCTGCGGGCAATGCGCGGCGTGCATGGAAGTCTGGTGCGGTGCGGCATGGCATCACTGGGAGGTGGCGCACTAGCCGCGCACAAGCCGCACACTCCATGCGCTGACGTGCGCGGGTTAGCGGCGCGTGCCGGCGAGCAGCGGCGGCAGCGCCGCCATCAGCCCGTGCCGCAGTGCATCGTCGAGCCGTATGCCAAAGCGCTCGTGCAGGACCGCCACCACGGCTTCGGCCGTTTCCAGCCGCTGGCGCCTCACGCTGCCGTCCGGCGCGCGTTCGGCCAGCTCGCCATCCGCCAGCGTCACGCGCGTGCCCCCATCGGTGCGCGCGGCCATCAGCCGGCGCAGGAACACGCTGTCCGGATGCGTCGAGACATACCAGTTGCGCGGCCCGAAATCGATCCATGGCTGCGGCGTCAGGTCGAAGCGGTAGACCTTGATCCAGCCCGCATCGCCGCGCGCCTCCAGGTCGAAACTGTGGAACGCGCTGCCAGCGGCTTCCGGCGGGGAGCTGGCGAGCCGGTAGGGGAAGTCGTCCTCGGAAGGCGTGGACAGCGCCATCGCGCGGAACGGCGTGGGTCCGCCGAAGCCGACGTCGGCGAGATAGCTGCGATGCGCCACTTCCACGCGCAGCAGCATGTGCGACACCACGGTCTCGACCGCATCGGGCACGCCCCAGCGCACGCGCGCGGCCAGCGGCGTTACGCTGAAGCCGAGCGCCCCTAGCGCTGCCGCCAGCAGCGTATTGAGTTCGAAGCAGTAGCCGCCGCGCCCGCGCACGACCAGCTTGTCGAAGACGGCGTCGAGATCGATGCTCACTGGCCGCCGCAGCAGCGGGTCGATGTTCTCGAATGGAATGCTGGCCAGCTGCGCGCCGAGCACGGCGTCGAGCGCTTCCAGCGTGGGCGAGGGCGGGGCGGCGATGCCCAGCCGCGCGCAATAGGCGTCGAGTTGGGCAGCATCGAGGGTGGTCATGGCAGGCAAGGCTCCATGCTGGCGGGTTCAGTTGAGGGCTTCCAGCGCGGCCAGGTCGAGCAGCTCGATGCCGCCGTATTCCAGCCGCAGCATGCCGCGGGTTTCGAGTTCGCGCAGGGCGTGGTTGACGGTCTGGCGCGACAACCCCAGCATCTGCGCAAGTTGTTCCTGCGGGATGCGCACGCGCAGCCCCGCATCGGCATGCGCCGGCAGGTTGCCATAGCCATGCGCGATCGCGGCCAGGCGCCGGGCAATGCGTGCCGCCGGCGGCAGCAGCTGCGTTTCCTCGACATAGTCGAAGGCCTGGCGCGTCTTCGCCGCGAGCAGCCGCCCGAATGCCTGCCACCATCCCGGATGCTGTGCCAGGCGCCGCTCCAGCGGCGCGCGCGGCACGTGCCACAGCGTAGCGGCGCTGACCGCGCGCGCGTCGTGCGTGCGCGGCAGGCCGTCGAACAGGCAGATCTCGCCGAACCAGGTGCCGGGCTCGAGCAGCCCCAGCAGCGCCGCCTTGCCCGATTCGCCGCTGGCATGGATCTGCACGGTGCCGCTGGCCACGCAGTACAGGCCGTCGAAGCGGTCGCCACGGGCAAACAAGGTCTCGCCGGGCACCAGCCGGCGCAGGCAGCCGTCGTCGAGCAGCGCCTGGCGCAACGCCGGCGGCAGCTGGCTGAACCAGGCGCCGGCGCGCACCGCGGCCAGCGGGTCGTCATCCGGCAGCGGTGCGTGGCGGTGCGGCGGGGGCGCGGATCCCATGCCGGTCTCCTGTGGGGCGTAATGTCGTCAAAGCGGGTCGTCAAAGCGGGTCGTCAAAACCGGTCGTCAAAGCCGGTCGTGGCAAAGCCGGTGTGCCGGCAGATTGTCAAAAACCAGACAGACCCGCCGGGACGCGCCTACTACTATAAATCCACATCGCGACCTGAGCGCGGACAGCAGCAGGCGGCAGCTATCGCGCACGCCTGCGCACACAAGGAGATGCCCCGTGAAAACCCTGATCGAGCACCTGGCCAACTACGCCGCCTATCACCGTGATCCGCGTAATATCGTCACCCATTTCATCGGCATCCCGATGATCGTGCTGGCGGTGACCACGCTGCTGGCGCGCCCGGCCATGCCGCTGGGTGACGGCTCCGCCCACCTGACCCCGGCGATGCTGGTGTATATCCTGTCGTGCCTGTTTTACCTGCGCCTGTCGCTGGGCTTCGGCGTGGCGATGGCGTCGATCCTGGCGCTGTTCCTCTATGCCGGGGCGCATATTGCCGCCATGCCGACCGCTGCGTGGCTGGTCATCGGCGTTGGCCTGTTTGTGGTCGGATGGATTATCCAGTTCATCGGCCATTACTACGAAGGGCGCAAACCGGCGTTTGTCGACGACCTGGTGGGCCTGCTGATCGGCCCGCTGTTCCTGGTTGCCGAAACCGCTTTCGCGCTGGGACTGGCGCGCGACACGCGCGACGCGATGGCGGCACGCGCGCACTGACGGGGAAATCCGAAGCGGATCAGGGCAGGCCCGCCGGCAGCCGCAAACGCGCCGACAGTCCCCCCAGGGGGCTGGTCGCCAGTGCCAGGCTGCCCTCGTACATAGTGGCGATCTCGGTGACGATCGCCAGGCCCAGCCCGCTGCCGGCAGCCGCCTCGTCCCGCCTGCCGAAGCGGGCGGTGGCCAGTTCGCGCGCCTCGGGCGGCATGCCCGGACCATCGTCCTCGACCAGGATTTCCAGTTCGCCGCCGGCCTCGCGCAGCGTGACCTGCACGCGCGTGCGCGCCCACTGGCAAGCGTTGTCCAGCAGGTTGCCGAGCATCTCGACAAGGTCCTGGCGGTCGCCGGCAAAATGACCATTGCCGTCGACTTCCAGCGCCAGCGCGCGCACGGCATGCAGCCGCGACAGAGCCCGCACCAGCTCGCGCACGGCGGGCGTGGCCTCGATGCGCACGCCGCGCGCGCCTGCCGCGCCCGCGGCACGGGCCCGCGCCAGATGGCGGTCGACCTGGCGGCGCATTGCCTCCACCTGCGCGGCAACGGCCGAAGCGGCGCTGTACGGGAGCGCTGCGGACTCATTGGCAAGCACCGCCAGCGGCGTCTTGACGGCATGCGCGAGGTCCGCCGCCTGGCGGCGCGAGCGCTCCAGCGCCTGCGCGTTGCGAGCCAGCAGCGCGTTGATTTCGCTGACCAGCGGTTCCACTTCCGTCGGCCAGTCGCCACCCAGGCGCGCTTCGCGGCGTGACTGCATCGCTTCCAGTGCGCGCCGCAGCCGTGTCAGCGGCGCCAGGCCGAATTTCACCTGTGCCGCCACGGCGAGCATCAGGCCCAGCCCCAGTGCCGTCAATGACCACGCCAGCATGCGGTTGAAGTTGCGCCGGGCGGCGCGCAGTTCGGTACGGTCCAGCGCGACCGAGACGTTCACTGGCGTATCCGCCGAGGCCAGCACCAGCTGCCGCGACACCACCAGCAGCGACTGACCATTAGGCCCGGCGCGCACTTCCGCCTGCGTGCCGGCCAGGCGGCGCTCCACTGCCGTCGGCATTTCGGTGTCCATTTCGGTGTCCCAAAGCGAGCGCGAACGCAGCAGCGCGCCCGGTGCGCGCGCCTGCCAGTAGGCGCCGGAGTAAGGCAATTCATAACGGGGATCGGCAGGGGCGCGCGTCAGCACCAGCTTGCCGCTGGCATTCCAGTCCAGCGCCGCGGCCAGGCTGGCCAGCTGGTGGTCGAGCTGGCGCACATAGGTATCGTTGACATGGCGCTCGAACAGGGCCGACAGCAGCCAGCCGCTGCCGCCAAGCGCAGCGGCCAGCCAGATCGCGGCCAGCGCCAGCAGGCGCAGCGCAAGCGAACGGCGCAGGCGGGTGGGCATCTATGCCTGGGCCGAAGGCGCGCCAGCGTTGCCGGGGCCTGGCGGCGGCCGCAGCCGGTAGCCCTGGCCGCGCACTGTCTCGATCACGTCCACGCCCAGCTTGCGGCGTAGCCGGCCGACAAAGACCTCGATGGTATTGCTGTCGCGGTCGAAATCCTGGGCGTAGATGTGTTCGGTCAGCGCAGTCTTGCTGACAATCGCGCCCGGATGATGCATCAGGTAGTCCAGCACGCGAAACTCGTGCGAGGTCAGCACGACTGTCACGCCGTCGACGGTGACGGTGCCGGCGCGCGGGTTCATCCGCACCGGGCCGCATTGCAGTTCGGGCACAGCCATGCCGTGCGCGCGCCGGATCAGTGCGCGGATGCGCGCCAGCAGCTCTTCCATGCGGAACGGCTTGGCGAGGTAGTCGTCGGCGCCAGCGTCGATGCCTTCGACCTTCTCGGTCCAGCTGTCGCGCGCGGTCAGGATCAGTACTGGTACATTGACCTGCCCGGCGCGCCAGCGTCGCAGCACGGACAGGCCGTCAAGCCGGGGCAGGCCCAAATCCAGGATGACGGCGTCGTACGGTTCCTGCTCGCCCAGGTGGCAGGCATCGATGCCGTCGGCGGCGACGTCGACCGCGTAGCCCGCGTCGGCCAGGCTGGCCCGGACCTGCGCGGCCAGGGCAGCTTCGTCTTCAACCAGCAGGATGCGCATCAGTGTCTTCCGGTGGGCAGGTTGGCGGGCGGCGCGCGCTCACGGCTTCTTGCGCGCCTCTTCCAGGCCGCGGCCCTTGGCCTTGATCAGCGCGGCGGTGCGCGCGTCGTATTCCAGCTTGGCCACCGAGCCGCCGGGCAGCAACAGCTTGACTTCGTATTGCCAGATGCCGTCGTCGCGGTCCAGCTCGACGCCGATCACGTCGCCGGCATACTGGCGCGAGACGGTATCGAGGATGCGCGACAGCGGCAGGATTTCACCCGACTGCACCGCGGCGCGGGCACGGTCGGCATCCTTGTCGGCCTGCGCAGCAGGCATGCCCGCGAGCGCCAGCAGCACTGCCAATGCGGCAGCGGACAGCAGGCGGGCGGGGCGCCGCAGCGGCGCGGGAAAACGCTTCATGGCGCGAAGTTTGCGTCAAAAAGCCTGAACGCAGGCTGAACGAAATGCTCAGGCCGGGTTCAGCCAGCGCCGCCGACAATGCCCGCATCCCATCCAAGGAAGCCGACATGCCCCGACCAAAGACCCTCTCCAGCGTTTCGTCGACCCTTGGCGGCAGGCCCCTGCGCACGTTGGCGCTCGCCGCGGTTGCACCGGTTTCGCTGCTGTGCGTGGCCAGCGTGTTCGGCATGCAGGCCAGTTTGCCGGCACTGTTGCACGCATGGGCGCAGGCCGATGCATCGCTGCCGTTGCTGGCGCTCGGCGCCCTGTTTGCAGGCCCGTTGCTTGCGCTTTCGGTCCGCGGCTGAGGCACGGAATGCGGTCGGCATGTTCGCGTCGCGCAGTGTTCGCAAGCGCCAAAACAGGGGTACGTAGGCCCTCTTCGCGTTTTCACTGAGGCAAAGCCGCGACAAAACCCGGGGTTTTCACGGGGTTTTGCACGTCGCATGCACGAAAACCCCTTGACTTACGGCTGTTTCCGCTATGATTCAGTGGGCGCCGACAAGGCGTTTTGCGCAGCGCTGCTGAGCGATGCAAAACGATGAGCCGGCATCCATCGTTCAACTTACGTATATCGATATGGCGACCAAAGCGAAACCGACCGCGAAGACTGCAACCAAGCCCGCTGCCAAGAAGGCTGCGGCAACCAAGGCACCCGTGAAGGCTGCCGCCAAGAAGGCCGCGCCGGCCAAGAAGGCTGCTCCCGCCGCTGCGCCCGTTGCGCGCCCGCTGAAGGACACCTTCAACAAGTCTAGCCTGGTCGCTCACCTGGTAGCCCAGACGGAACTGGAAGCCAAGACCGTGAAGACGGTTCTGGCCCATCTGGAAAACACCATCGTCAGCGCGCTGAACAAGAAGGGCGCTGGTGAGTTCACGCTGCCGGGCCTGCTGAAGGTGACGGCGCAGCAAGTCCCGGCCAAGAAGAAGCGCTTCGGCAAGGACCCGTTCACCGGTGAAGAGCGTTGGTTCCCGGCCAAGCCGGCCAGCGTCAAGGTGAAGGTACGCCCGCTGAAGAAGCTGAAGGACGCGGCGGCCTGATCTGCGCCACAGCCTGTCCCAAGAAAAAAGGAGCCACTCGCGGCTCCTTTTTTCATTGCTGGGACAATTGGGGCATTTAACCCAGGTCAATCCGCCGGCGCGGGTGTCCCTCTAGAATCGCAGACGTCATGGGTGCGGGGGCGCTCCCCGTGACAGGCTTCGGCGTCTTCCCCGAAGCTGGTGCCCGCGGCCCGAGAGGGTCGCGGGTTTTTTGTTTGCGCCCCACCGAGTGTAGAAGTGCGAACGGAAGCGTCCGATCAAGGCTGGATATTGAACGCCTTCACAATCGCCCCATTGCGCTCGAATTCATCGTGCAGTGACTGCCCAAGCTGCTGCAACGTCTGCGCCGGCATCGGCTCATAGCTCAGTGCCTGCATCCGCTCATGCACCTTCGGCGTCGCCGCGGCCTTGTAGGTCGCGGTCTGGATCTTTTGCGCCAGGTCGACAGGCACGCGCGCGGATGCGATCACGCCAACCCAGTTGCTGAACTCCACATCGGGGTAGCCCAGTTCTGCGAAGGTCGGCACCTGCGGCAGCAGCGGCGAGCGGCTCTTCGACGCCACGGCGTACGGCTGCAGCTTGCCCGCCTTGATCATCGGCAGTGATGTCACCATGCCGTCGTACATCACCGCGATCTGTCCGCCCATCACCTGGGCCAGGGCAGGCGCCGAGCCGGCGAACGGCACGTGCTGCAGGTCCATGCCGGTCTTCTGGTTCACGATCACGCCAGCATAATGCGACGCCGTGCCCGCGCTGTAGGAAGCGAAGCTGAGCTTGCCGGGATTGGCACGCGCATAGCTCACCAGGCCTGTGAAGTCCTTGGCAGGCAGCGTTGGGGCGCCCACCAGCAGCAGCCGCGACCGCGCCACGGCGGCCAGCGGGCGGATGTCCTTCATGGTGTTGTAGGGGGTTTTCAGCACGTGCGGAACTTCGGTCAGCACGTTGGTCGCGGTCACCATGATGGTCTGGCCGTCGGGCGGCGCGGCCAGCAACGCGCTGATTGCGATGCCGCCGCCTGCACCGGGCTTGTTGTCGACCACGACAGGCGTGCCGAGGTCCGCCGAAAGCTGGTCGGCCAGCAGGCGTGCGATCACGTCCATGGTGCCGCCGGAAGGCGCCGGCACCAGCATGCGCACGGGCTTGCTGGTCCAGGCCATCGCGGCCGGCATCGCCAGTGCCAGCATGGCGGCAACCGCGGCGTGGCGGGGACGGAACAGGGTGGGGCGGGTTGGCATGGATGTCTCCGTTTAAAGATATGAGATGGAACTGGCCCACGCCAGCCTTCGTGGCGGGATGGTCATGGGATCAGGTTGAAGAGATCGGGGGCGCGCGCCGGCTCGTGTACCGGCGCAGGCAGGTTCAGCCGGCAGCCAGTGTGGCGCGCTGCATGGCTTCGAGCAGCACGGCCGGCGCTCGAGCGCCCGACACACTGTGGGTGCCATTGAAAACCAGATGCGGCACGCCGAAGCCGGTGCGCAGCGGACGGTCCTCCGGGTCGTGCAGCGAGGGCAGCCAATCCAGGTCAGGCGAGCCGGCGTTGGCGCCTGCATCACGCAACGCGATGCCGCAGGCAGCCGCCGCGCGCCGCAAGACCTGCGGGTCCCCGATGTTCTCGGCGCGGATGAAGTAGCGCGTGAACAGCTCGTCCAGCAGCGCCGAAGCGACATCGGAGCCGGCTTGACGCACGGCGTGCCGTACCAGCCGGTGGGCCAGCAGCGTGCTGGGAAAGGTCTCGATGCGGTCCAGCGCCAGCGTGATGCCGGCGTCCAGTGCCGCGGCGCAGACTTGCGCCTGGCGCGCGGCCACGGCCTGTGGGCCTCCCAGCCGTGCCAGGTAGAACTCTCGGTAAGGCGTGCCCTCCGGTGGCGTGGCCGGAATCAATGGGTAAGAGCGCCAGGCGATCCGGACGGCAACGTCCGGGTGCTCCCGGGTGAGCCATTCGATGGCGGTTGCCAGGTGCTTCTTTCCGATCATGCACCAGGGGCAGATCAGGTCGAAGTAGGCATCGACCGTAAGCGTGGTGGGGTGGTTCATGGCAAGGCTCAATGACGCCCGCCGGCACATGCGTGACTGGCGGGGGGCGATGGGGAATCAGGGCGCGGACGCGGCCTGCGCGCGACGCCAGGGCTGGCGCGTTGGCAGCTCGGCCAGTACCTCGGCGCGCCGGGCCTCGGTCATGCGGTTCCAGGTGCCGATTTCCAGCGGTGTCCTGCCGCAGCCCTGGCAGTACTTGCCAGCGACGTCCAGGCGGCAGATGTTGAGGCACGGGTTGGCGAAGGCGGGGGCGGCAGGATTCATGACTTCAGGGTGTCGTGGTTCGGTCGGCGCGCGGGCCAGTGAACGCCCGGCCGGGGCGGTGTGCCCGCGGCCAGGCGACGCGCGTCAGGCCGCGCGCTGCGGCAGGTTCTTCTGCCCGGTCTTGCGGTTGGGCGCCATGCCATGCGCCGCAAGGGTTTCCTCGGCGCTGTCGTACCAGGTGCCGATGCGGTAGATCTCCCGCGCTTCCTTGCCCGAGGCGATCTCGCGGCCCAGTTCCTTGGCCACGCGCACGCATTGCTCGATCTGCTGCACCGAAGTCATGCGGTTGCCGTGCTGGTCAATGATGGTGTCCTCGATGCCGCAGCGCGGGTGCAGGCCCATCGCCATCGCCATCATGTTGAACGGCAGGACGTTCTTGAGCAGCGATTCAGCGGTCAGCGTGCAGCCATCCGGCGCGCGGTGAACGAAGTTGAAGAAGTTGAACGGGTTGGGACCGTCGAAGCCGCCGCCGATGCCGATCCAGGTCAGGTTCAGCGGGCCCATGTAGGTGCCGTTGCGGACCAGGCGCTCCAGCGTTTCCAGCGCATGAATGCCAGTGAGCTGGAAGTGCGGCTGGATGCCGGCGGCCGACAGGCGGCGCAGGTGCTCGGCCACCCATTGCGGGCCGGCCGGCACAGTCATTTCGCTGTATGCCGCCTGATAGGCCGGATTCTCGAGCGACGTACCCTTCAGGTATTCGGGATACAGCAACTCCATGATGTTCATCTGCGTGGTATTGATCGCCACGGTCACCTGGTCGGGCTTCGGTGTCAGTTCGGCCAGCATGTGGCGGGTGTCGTCCGACAGCCAC
The DNA here is from genome assembly GCF_044748965.1 of Cupriavidus sp. NPDC089707. Taxonomy (NCBI): domain Bacteria; kingdom Pseudomonadati; phylum Pseudomonadota; class Betaproteobacteria; order Burkholderiales; family Burkholderiaceae; genus Cupriavidus; species Cupriavidus sp. NPDC089707. Next base: position 22,840 of record NZ_JBIVHB010000030.1, on the reverse strand, counting down.
TTGGCGGCTTCACCATCGCTTTCCGGCGCGAACGAGATCGAGCCGCCGACCTGGATGATCATGTCGGGCACGGCCTCGCGCACGCCGGCGATCAGTTCATTGAATTTCGACAGGCGCTTGGAACCCTTGCCATCCAGCTCGCGCACGTGCAGGTGCAGCACGGTGGCGCCGGCGTTATAGCAATCGACGGCCTTCTGCACCTGCGCTTCCATGGTCACGGGGATGTCTTCCGGAAAATCTTCCGGCATCCATTCCGGCCCATACGGCGCCACGGTGATGACCACCTTGTCCATGTTCTCGGGGTGCAGGGAATCGTCGAGGAATTGCATGCTGTTGCTCCTGGGTGTTGTTGGCAAGCGGTCCGGCCAGAACCTGCTGGTTCGCGGTCCGTCAGCCAGTTTCATCGTCTTTCGGATGACCCGAAGTATCGGCCAACGGCATGAACCAATTTGACGATCCGGGACGATCATTTGACATTTCGGGACAGTCAGGGAAAACACGATGTGCGCGGCCAGGGCTACGTTGCACAGTGTCGGAGCGATGGCGCAGACGCGCTGTCTTTTCATTCCCAGCCGCGCATACGATGCCAGTTTCCAAGTGAATTGCCTGTCCCCCACCGTCCCGGTTTCCTTCGTCCACGGCTTCCTGCCCGGTGCCGATCCTGCGTTGATTGCGCAGCTGGCGGCGCGCTCGGGCATTGCGGCGGAGCTGATGGACGAGCCCGCGGCGCGCGTGACGCAGGAGCAGTTCTCGACCTTGTACCGGCTGTTGGCGCACGAACTAGACGATGAGATGCCCGGCATCTTCAGCCGCCCGCTGCGCAACGGCACGCTCAAGTACCTGTGCCTGAGCTTGCTGGATGCGCCGCGGCTCGAAGTGGCGCTGCATCGCTTCGGGCAATTCTTCCGCCTGCTGCTGGACGAGTTCCGCGTGGAGTCGCGGCGCGAGGGCAATGCCGCGTATGTGGAACTGGTGGAGGCCGCAGCGGGTCCGGCCGTGAATCCGATGGCGCGCGAACTGATGCTGAAGCTGGTGCATGGCATGGCGTCATGGCTGATCCGACACAAGATTCCGCTGCAGGCGGTGCAATTGCCGTCAGGGCAGCCTGAGCAGGCAAGCGACCATCTCTACCTGTTCCCCGGCCCGGTACATTTCGGCTGCGAGCGCGGGGGCATTGTCTTCGACGCGGCATTCCTCGACATGCCGGTGCGGCAACGCAAGGCCGACCTTGAAAAGTTCCTCGCTCGCGCCCCCGAGGACTGGATCTTCGTCACGTTCGCCGAGCCCATGACCCGTCATCGCGTCAGGCAGTATGTGGCCGATTGCCTGCCCGTAGCGCCGACCATCGAAGCCGTGGCCACGGCGCTGCATTGCTCCGTGCGCACGCTATGCCGCCGGCTGTCCGCGGAAGGCACCACCTTCCAGGCGATCAAGGACGGCGTACGACGCGACATCGCCATCCAGCGCCTGACGCGCACCAATGACGCGATCACGGCCATTGCCTTCGACGTGGGCTTCGACAATTCCACGGCCTTCCACCGGGCCTTCCGGCACTGGACCGGCAGCACGCCAAACGCCTACCGCCGCACGCCGTAGGGCCTGCGAGGAATCGGATTTCGCGAGACTGGGTTTTCCAGAAAAACAAGGACCTGGCATGCATTTGCACAACCCGGCCCCCCTTGCGCCAATATCCGGGACTAGCGCACGCGTCCGGCGCGGTCTTCGCCTGCTTGATTTGCTGTCTGGATGACGGCACTGATGGCATTGATGCCGGCAGTCACCTTCTCATAGAGCGGCACACCACCGAAAAACAAGTAGCCCAGGAACACAATCACCCCAAACGCGGCAAAGAACAAGTCACGATCGTACACGGCCATCCCTCACAGTTCATTACACCACTGTTCTAAGTTTCATTTAAGAAACGTAGCGGGAGAAGGCAGAAATGTCTGCGGCATAACGCAACCTTTGCGTGCTTCGTCGGAAGCAAGTTTCAGGCAGCGCAGCGAACGCATTCTCGTCAAGGCCAGGCGAGCAGGGTCAACATCGTCTTCTATATCTCTTTGCCGGCCAGGCCGCGTGGATGGCTGGACGGATGTGCGTGCGCCTGACTGGCGCACTGAGTTCAGGGCGAGGTCATCCCGCCGGCACGTGCAGTGCACGTGCCGGAGCATGAAATGACCATGGAGGATGGCAGTGCTGAACGCGGGCCGCCGCGCTGGCGGCTTGTCGCGTTCCGCAGGGGATGCCGCGTGCTGCCGGGGCGGGGAGTCAGCCGGCGGAAACAATGCGTTTCACTACCGCGTCCGCGAACTGCAGCGTAGATGCCGTGCCGTGCAGGTCGCCGGTCTTCACCTGGTCCTCTCTGACAGTGAGCTCGATGGCCGAGCGCAGCCGCGTGGCGAGGTCCTGGCGTCCGACGTGGTCAAGCATCAGCCCGGCGGCCAGCATCAGCGAGATCGGGTTGGCAATGCCCTTGCCCGCGATGTCGGGTGCCGAGCCATGGACTGCTTCGAAGATCGCCACGTCGTCGCCGATGTTGGCGCCCGGTGCCATGCCGAGCCCGCCTACCAGGCCGGCGATCTGGTCCGACAGGATGTCGCCGAACAGGTTGGTACAGAGCAGCATGTCGAAGCGCCACGGGTTGAGCACCAGCTGCATCGCGCAGGCGTCTACGATGATGTCGTCCATCTCGACGCGGCCGGCGTAGTCGCTGGCGACTTCCCGCGCCGCTTCCAGGAAGATGCCCGTGAGCGCCTTCAGGATATTGGCCTTGTGCACCACCGTGATCTTCTTGCGGCCGTTCGTGACGGCGTACTCGAACGCAAAGCGGGCAATGCGGCGGCAAGCGTCGCGCGTATTGGTGCCCGTGGACACTGCCACCGCATGCGGGTCGTCGCCGACCGGGATGTAGTAGTCGTGCGCCACGTAGAAGCCGCCGACGTTCTCGCGCACCAGCACCAGGTCGATGTTGTCGAAGCGGCCGGGGACGATCGTTCGCACCGGGCGCACATTGGCGTAAAGGTTGAAGGCTTCGCGCAGGCGCACATTGACTGAGCGGAAGCCACCGCCCACCGGGGTGGTCAGCGGCCCCTTCAGCGCAAGGCCGGTGCGGCGGATGCTGTCGAGCGTGTCTTCCGGCATGGGCTCGCCGCTGTATTCGACGCCGGCCATGCCCGCGCGCCGGAGGTCCCAGGCGAACGGGGCACCGAGCGCGTCCAGTACCCTGACGGTGGCGTCCACTACTTCGGGACCGATCCCGTCACCGGGGATCAGCGTGGCCGGGATCTGTTCGCGTGCACCGTCTTCCATTTGCTTCTCCTGTCGTAGAGTGAGAGTCGCTGGCCGGCGTCGCCTGATCCAGCTGATCAGGGCCCAGATTCTAGGAGGGGAAGGCTGTCAGCAAACTGTCAAAGTCACGGATTTCTTATCAGGGTTAACGTAGGTTAGCGCGGAGATGTGTGGAACGAGCCGCAGGGGCGGCTGGCGGTGACGGCCATCATGCCGGTTGAATTTGACAGAACGAAGGCCGGCGCGACTGGTTTGCCGGTTTGCATTGGGGCGACTGCAGTGCAACCTTGAGCAAGGCCAGCCGAGCGCAACTCGCCGCGTCGCAGTGTTGGGACTGCTCGTCAAGCGCACGCTCAATGGTCGCCTGCATTGAATAGGTGGCACGTGCAAGTGCGGGGTCCACCACGGGTGCGGCCGCGGAAGCCAGGCCACAGAAAAGAAGAACAAGTGCGAATGTGCTGCTGTCGCTTCGCATGGCCGGGCTCCGTCGAACATGACTACAGATCCAGGACAAGGGTGCCGCCGCAACCTCGTGACACGCATGGCGTCATAAAGCTTTCACGCTCGCCATCATCCAGGATGAAGTCCTGGTGGTCGACTTCACCTGAAATGTGCCGGACCTTGCAAGTGCCACACAGGCCGGATTGGCACGAAGTCTCCACGGGCGCACCGGCCTGCTGGAGAACTTCGGCCAGGTTCTGGTCCGGTGCCACAGTCAGCGTCAGGCCGGATCGGGTCAGTTCGACTGCATAGCCTACCGTGGGGTTGACGCCTTCACCGGGCGCCTTTTGCACCGGGGCCTTGAAGTGTTCGCAGTGCACCGAGGCTGGCGGCCAGTGCGCCGAAGCCTGCTTGCAGGCCTCCATAAAGCCGCCGGGCCCACAGTAGTAGATATGGGTATCGGGTTGGAGGTGCTCGAGCAGCTTCGCAATATCCAGACCGTTCTTTGGATCGCCGCCGTCAAAGTGGCATTGGACCGTGCCAGTCCTCGCCATGCCTCGCAGCTCGGCTTCAAAGGCGGCGTACTCGGGGCCTTTGGCGCAATAGTGCAACGCATAATCCCTGCACTCTGCCTCGAGCTGGTGAACCATGGCTTTAAGCGGCGTGACACCGATGCCACCGGCGATCAGGATGACCTTCCTCGCACCCTCGGCGAGCGGGAAATTGTTGCGAGGCACGCCCACCCTGACCCGGTTGGGAACACGCAGGGTTTCGTGCATCCCGCGGGATCCGCCGCGTCCTGACTCATCTCGCAGGACAGCCACGACATAGCGATGGCGTTCTTCAGGACTGTTGCACAGCGAGTATTGACGGATGACACCTGGGGCGATGTGAACATCGATGTGGGCGCCGGGTGTGAAGGCGGGCAGCTCGTTGCCGTCGGGATCGACGAACTCGAAGGAATTGATCCCGGCGGCTTCCATGCGAACCTGCCGGAGGACCAGTTCAAGGTGGGTCAGCGCTTCGCGCTCATTGGTGGGGGCGTTCATATGGAACCTCAAGTCTCCAGGTACACCTGCCGGGCGGTTCAGTGCCGCCCGGCGATTTCAATCAACGGCTCGTTCAAGCCTTGAGGCTTTGCTCCAGTTCGTCGAACTTCGCCTTGACGAACGCCGCGCGAGCCTCGCCTTTGAGCCTGTCGGCCTCGGTCAGGATGGCGACCGCCTTGCGCGCCAGCAGGCGCCGGTTGGCGACCTCTTGCTCCATCGAGTCGGCCTGAGGCAGCTCGAAGACGTTGCCCGAGCAGTAGCTGTTCGGGGCGCCGTTGACCTCTCGCAGCCATTCCGCGAAGCCCTGGGCTGCTGCGGCGGCGTTGTTGCCGCGCACGGCATCGCGCAGCATCTTGCGGAAGGCAAACAGGCCGGCGTCGAACTTGGTCGGGTTCTCCAGGGAATGCACCGCGATCGGACGCTGGCTGATGATGGCTTCATAGTCGCCCGGGGCATACTGCGCATTCTTGTAGTTCTCGCGTTCGCGGTGGTTCGACGGGATCGGCGGCATGTCCTCGAGCGTGTATTTGCCGAAGCGTTCAGGGCGACGCATCGCGACCTGGCCGTCAAGAAAGTCGATGCTCTCGTAGCCGACCAGGCGCTTGTCGCCCACGCCGCGCGTGTCGATGCCAGGACCCATGACACGCCAGCCGATCATCTTGCTGTTCTCGTCGTCGACGGGCACCGTCCAGCGGATGATGTGGAACCGGCTGAACAGCTTCTTCTGCGAGCCGTCCTCCGATGTGTACGCGTGCAGGCTGAGATTGGGCAGTACCTGGTGCTGGATGCGCAGGAACATCTTGTCCTTGTCCACGCGGCGCGCGCCGGCGCAGGCCAGGCCGCGGCCGCCGTGGACGGGGATGAACTGCATGTCGGGCGCGACTTCCATCGATGCGGCGCCGACCTCGTCGAAGGTCGTGCTCTGGAACTTGCCACCCACCACGTTTTTCGCGGCGTGCAGCGCGGTCGGGTGGAAGTTGTCGGCGGCGTTGTCCTGCACCTGGAGCCAGTTGCAGTGCTGGAAGTTGCTGTAGGCCACCAGTTCGTCGGTCGGCAGCACCGTGAAGTCCTGCTCCCACTCCGGGAACGGCGGCTCTTCTTCGGGCGGTCCCATGTAAGCGAACACCAGCCCGTTGCGCTCGATGGCCTTGTACGCGCCCTGGCGGATCGAGCAGGCGTACTTCTCCGCTTCTTTTTCCTCGCCTTCGGGGAAGGGCACATGCAGGCAGGCACCGTCGACATCGAACACCATGCCGTGGTAGCAGCACTTGATGCCGCGTTCCTGGATCGCGCCATATTCGAGCGATGCACCGCGGTGGCAGCAATGCGCATGCAGCAAGCCCACGCGCCCGCTGCCATCGCGGAATGCGACCAGTTCCTCATTGAGGATCTTCAGGAAGCGGGGCGTATCGGTCAGCTCCATCGACATGCAGACCGGATGCCAGAAGCGGCGCATGTATTCACCCATCGGCGTACCGGGACCGGTCTCGGTCAGTTCCGGGTCGTGGTCGGGCACGCGGTTGGTGTAGTAGCCGCCGAAGGGGATCAGCTTCTTGACGACGGGGGTGTTGGCGGCATTGCCGCCGGTGGTCTTGCCGGCATCATGCTTGTCGAAAGGTGTGGTGGTCATGGTGGGTCTCCTGTGTGTCGGACTATCTTTGACTACTGAGTTCCGAACTCTGTATACAGAGTTTAGTTGCGCGATTTCGCCCTGTAAGCTGGGGTATACGTTGAATCGGGGGGCCTTATTGAGTGATCAGTTCCTGGCTTTGTCGACCAGCGCAGACTGGCGAATCCACGGCATCATCTCGCGCAGCTTTTCGCCAACTATTTCGATCGGATGCGCTGCCGTCAGGCGCCGGCGGGATTGCAGAGTCGGGCCTCCGGCCTGGCTCTCAAGAATGAACGATTTCGCGTACTCGCCCGTTTGAATGGTTGCGAGCACGGCCTTCATGGCGGCACGGGTGTCATCGGTGACGATGCGCGGGCCGGTCAGGTATTCGCCAAACTCGGCGTTATTGGAGATGCCATAGTTCATCGTGCCGATGCCGCCCTCGTAGATCAGGTCGACGATCAGCTTGAGTTCGTGCAGGCACTCGAAGTAGGCCATCTCCGGGGCGTAGCCCGCTTCCACCAGCGTATCGAATCCGGCCTTGATCAGCTCCACCGTTCCGCCGCATAGCACCGCCTGTTCACCGAAGAGATCGGTCTCGGTCTCCTCCCGGAAATTGGTTTCGATCACGCCGGAACGGCCGCAGCCGATCGCCGTGGCATAGGCCAGCGCGATATCCCGTGCGCGGCCGGAGCGGTCTTGCGCGACGGCGATCAGGCCCGGGACGCCGCCGCCTTCCGCGTACGTCGCGCGTACCGTGTGACCCGGCGCCTTGGGCGCGATCATGACGACATCGAGGTCCGTGCGCGGTATCACCTGCCCATAGTGGATGTTGAAGCCGTGCGCGAATGCCAGCGTGGCGCCTGGACGCATGGCCGGTTCGATGACCTCCCGATAGACCCTGCCAATGGTCTCGTCGGGGATGAGAAGAATGACTAGGTCAGCGGCGGCGGCCGCTTTTTCCATCGTGGCGACCTGCAGGCCTGCGGAGGCCGCCTTTCGCCAGGACTCGCCCCCCTCGCGCAGCCCGACCACAACGTTGATGCCGCTGTCCTTCAGGTTCAGGGCATGGGCATGGCCCTGGGAGCCATATCCGATGACGGCGACCTGCTGGTTCCGCAGAAGTGACATATCAGCATCTTTATCGTAGAAAACTTTCATGGTCTGTTCCTGTCGATGACTATACTTTCAAATCTGAACTCTGTATTCAGAGTTCAGATTGTTGATGGCAAGGCCCAACAAAGTCAAGGAGGTTGTTGAAACCGGCACGATGGCATTGCATGGAGAGCGCCGTTCCACCAAAATGGATTGAATACAGAGTGCAAAGGGCAGTGCCATGGCAACCACTTTTCCAAAGATTCAATCCCGTCCCGACTTCGTGGACGAGGTGTACAAGATGCTTCTTGATGCCATCAGCGATGGTTCTCTGGCGCCTGGAACCCGCCTCACGCAGGAAGAAATTGCCGAGCAGATGCAGGTGTCGCGTTCTCCTGTCATTCAGGCGCTGAGGATTCTCAAGAAGGACGGTTTTGTTCAGGACGCGCCGGGGCGCGGTGTACTTGTCACGCCGCTGGACGCGGTCTCGATCGGGCATCTTTATGAAATCCGCGGTTCGCTTGACTCGCTGGCTGCGCGGCTCGCAGCACAGCGGCATTTCAAGGTCGATCCAAAGCTCATTGCGAACGGCCGGCGTGCGGCACAGGGCAGGGATGTGAAAGCCATGATCGATGCGGATATGGCCTTCCATCACGCCATCTACCGCGCGGCAGGCAATCCATTCCTGGAGCAGAGCGCCCAGAACTACTGGGTGCATCTGCGGCGGGCCATGGGAGCCGTTCTGCAATCCTCGGCCCAGCAACGCAAAACCATCTGGGACGAACACGAAGCGATTGCCGAAGCCATTGCGGCGGGCGATCCCGCCCGTGCCGCTGAACTCACTGACTTGCACACCACCCGCGCCAGGGAAAACCTGACCAGCCGCCTGGACGAGTATCTTGGCGACGCGCGCCAGACGGCATAGCCAGGTTCGCATCGGGCATTACCGGTTGTCCCGCCTGCCGATATTGACCAGGCGCGCAGGCACTGTGAACACCAGCAGGCCGCCAATCACCAGGCTTCCGGCCAGGACCAGCACGCCGTTGCCCGTCGTGCCGGTGTTCGTTTGCACCCAGCCGATGAGGTACGGGCTGATGACCCCGGAGATGCTGCCCACGGAATTCGCCAGCGCGATACCGGCCGCAGCGGCCGCGCCGCCGAGAATCGCCGGGGGCAGCGTCCAGAACTGCGAGATCGTGGTCATGATCCCCATCGTGGCAAGCGTCAGCGCCAGCATTGCCAAAGTCGTATTGTTTGCGTACGCGACACTGACGCATAGGCCGAGCGCACCGATTGCCCCAGGCAGGGCCAGATGCCAGCGCCGCTCACCGCGGGTATCCGAGCTTTGGCCCACCAGAATCATCGCAGCCGTCGCCGCGGCATAGGGAATTGCAGACAGCAAGCCAATGTCGAGGGGATCCGAGACGCCACTGGCCTTGACGATGCTTGGCAGCCAGAAGCTCACGCCATACAGCCCCATGGTGAAGAAGAAGTAGATCAGGCTGAGCAGCAGGATGCGGGGGTTGGTCAGCCCGTCCCGAACGGAATGCAGCGCATGCCCTTTGCTTTCCGCGGCAAGGTTCTTCTCGATCATCGTGCGCTGCTCGGCACTGAGCCATTTGGCATCCGCGACCTTGTCGTCCAGATAGTAGTAGGCAATGATGCCGACGAGCACGGTGGGCATACCCTCCAGCAGGAAGAGCCATTGCCATCCAGCCATGCCGTGCGCGCCGTGCATGGCGCTCATGATCCAGCCAGACAGCGGGCCGCCGATGACGCCAGACATGGGGATGCCGGTCAAGAACAGCGCGGTGACCTTGCTTCGGCGCGATGCCGGAAACCAATAGGTCAGGTAAAGCAGAATTGCCGGGATGAAGCCCGCTTCGGCCACGCCTAGCAGGAAGCGCATGATGTAGAAGCTTGTCGGGGTCTTCACAAACATCATGGCCGCGGAAATCAAGCCCCAGGTCACCATGATGCGTGCGATCCAGCGTCGGGCACCGACGCGCAGCAGGATCAGGTTGCTTGGCACTTCGAACAGAAGGTAGCCGACAAAGAAGATGCCTGCCCCAAGTCCGTAAACTGCGTCGCTCAGGCTCAGGTCCTGCATCATCTGCAGCTTGGCGTAGCCGACATTGATGCGGTCGAGGTACGCGCACATGTAGCAGAGGAACAGGAACGGCAATAGCCGCCACATGACCTTTGCATAGGTAGCCGATTCGGTGGCGACGTAAGGCGTCACCACGCTGGTTGTGGTTTGCATGGGGTGTCTCCTTGGGGCTGTATTTATCGATCTGGAGGGAAGCCGGCCCTGGCATTGCGCCAAGGTGGGTTGGGGCCGGTTGCCAAGTCCGCGCCGACGCGGACTCGGCGTGCGATGCCGGTGCTTAATCGAACATGTCTGGCTGGGTCACGCGCAGGTGGTCCCAGATCGGCTGGAAATGCAGCCAGCCGATGTAGTCGCTGCCGACGTGCTCGCGGCTGTAGCGGGCGCGCTCGGGCGTCACCAGGCGGGGCGTAATGCCCGTCGCCTCGATCATCAGTTGCTGCTTGCAGCAACGTTCCAGGGCGATGAACCAGAAGGCAGCCGCTTCGATGCTGTGGCGGCTCGCCGTGAGCAGGCCGTGATTCTGGTGAATGGCCGCCTTGACGCCCTTGAAGGCATTGGCCACCTTGTGGCCGCCTTTGACTTCGACGGCAACCTTGCCGGCCTCGTCGCCGATCACCACGTGATCCTCGTAGAAGGCCGCCGCGTCCTGCGTGATCGGGTCCAGTCCCTTGCCCAGCGAGGCAAACGCCGTGCCGTACTCGGTGTGTGCGTGGCACATGGCAACGATGTCCTGGTGCATCTCGTGCACCGCGGCGTGCAGCACGAAGCCGGCGCGATTGATGGCATAGTCGCCTTCGACCACACGGCCCTCGTGGTCGGCGCAGATGAGGTTCGAGATATTCACCTGTGCAAAGTGAACCGCCATCGGGTTGGTCCAGTACAACTCCGGATGCTCCGGGTCGCGCACCGTCAGGTGGCCGGCGAAGCCGTAGTCGAGACCTTCCAGCGCAAAGGCACGGCAGGCCGCGACCAGGCGCTCCTTGCGATGCTGACGCTCTTCGGCGGGCGTGGCGAATGTCGGGACGGAGGGATAGATCAACCCCATCTGTTCCGGCTGGTAGATGGAGGTGCGCTCCTTGTCGTTGAAGACCTGCGGGGCGCGCTCAAGTACTGCTGCCATGTCGACTCCTCGGTAGAAATGTGTAGGGACTGGTTGGTGTTCGCAAGACGCGCATTTCATGTGCGGAAGGCCTGCGGTACGCCTTCATAGTCGTCGCGAGGGAGTTGATTGACAAACGATGGGTGTTCATGAAAGCATGAACCACACTCATGTATAAAAGCTCTGCCATGAGACGTGTTCCAAACTTTGTACTGCTTCGCGCCTTCGAGGCGGCAGCGCGCCTGGAGAGCTTCACGCTCGCCGCCAGGGAGCTTCACCTGACGCAATCGGCGATCAGCCACCAGGTCAAGGAATTGGAGGAGTACTTCGGACGAAGGCTTTTTGACCGGCGCACGCGCCGCGTTGAGCTGACACCGGAAGGCAAGCGCCTGCAGGAAAGCCTGTCGCGTGTGTTCGATGTGATCGAGGCCGCCTGCAATGAGGTCGCGCTCGCGCCTCAGTCGCAAGTGCTTGCGGTCTACTGCGCGCCCAGTTTTGCCGTGAAGTGGCTCGGCCCTCGGTTGCCGCAGTTCATGCAGACGCATGGCGACATCACGATCCGGCTGTCGTCGGGGGCTGAAGCCATCGACCTGACGCACGCCCGCGAAGTGGACCTTGCCATTACCTATGGTTCAGCGCATTCCCGCGCGGGCCTGATCGTTCGACCCTTGGGAATGGAGCGCATCCTCCCGCTATGTTCGCCTTCGCTGATCGATGCAAACGAGCCCTTGCGCACGCAGATGGAAAAGCTCCCGCTGATTGATTCGCAACTGAGCCGGGTGACCTGGGCAGATTGGTTCGGTGCAAACGGCATGACCTGCCCGACGCGGCCGCGGGCGTCATTCGACCGGGGGGCGCTTGCCATCTCTGCAGCGGTCGACGGCATGGGCATCGCTTTGGAGAGCATCCGGTTGGCAGAGCGGGAGCTGTCAAAGGGCGACCTGATTGCACTGGGCGAGGAGGAGTTCGACCACGTTGCGCGCGAGACCCATTTCCTTTCTTACCGGCAGAACGAAGCGCATTTGCACAAGGTCAACGCATTCGTCCAGTGGCTGCTCGAACAGCTTGGCGTGCGAGATCGTCTGTAGCGCTTTCCTCAAGTTCATTTCCTCGAAGTGCCTTCGAGCCATCGAGCCATCGAGACCTGAAAGGTGCCATGAAACGCCACCTGGACGATTGGCAGAAAATGTACTGAGCACGGCTCCTTCGCTTCGTCGCGCCAAGAAGGCGCTGCTGGCCGACAGCGCTTCTTCTGACCGGCCGCACCGAGTCCCTCCGCTGCACCCCAGTCCCGCAAATTCCGCTTCCTGCAGCGCCGCACCGGGCTGGCAATGCCGGCCGCCTGACTGACAAATCCTGCCATTCCGTGCGACCGCGGCTGCGCATCGCGCGCGCGCCGTGCCACAGCCCTGCAAAGCAGGCAAGCATTGTCAGCAATTGGGCCGATTTGGGTAGCTGTCTTTGCGCGCCGCGCCACTACGATGCGGCAGACAAACAAGCGTGCGTCCGACACGGTGCGGCATGCACGGATAACCAGGGTGAGCAAGGAAGCATATGGCAATTGAAGGCTACAGCATGGGCACGCTCGGCGCATTCGTCGGCAAGGAACTCGGCGTTTCGGCGTGGTTGGAAGTGGACCAGGCGCGCATCGATGCATTCGCGCAATGCACCGGAGACCACCAGTGGATCCACGTGGACGTAGAGCGTGCGCGCAGGGAAAGCCCATTCGGCGGCACCATCGCGCATGGCTACCTCACGCTGTCGCTGCTGGCCGGGAAGATGGTCGACATGGGGGTGGTGCCAGCGGATGCGCGCGCCGCGGTCAACTATGGCGTGGAAAAGACGCGCTTCCTGGCGCCGGTGAAGGTTGGAGCGCGCGTGCGCAATCGCGTCAGGCTGATGTCGGCCGACAACAAGGGCGACGGCCGCGTGCTGCTGCGCACGGAAAACACGATGGAGATCGAGGGCGAAGCCAAGCCCGCCATGGTGGCCGAAGCGCTGGCGCTTGTCATGGCGTGAAGCGGCAACCGATGCAAGGAAGGAAGCAAGGAAGGAAGCAAGGAAGAGACAGGAGAAGCAGTATGACAAGTGCAGCCAACATGGAGGCGCCAACCGATTTTCTGGCAGGACCCAATCCCTTTGTCGGGATCCGTCCCGAGGACGTCATCACAGCCGCGCAGCAGATCGGCGCGCAGTGCGTGCGGGAGCCGGTGCTGGTACTCGAGCAGCAGGCCCAGCTCACCCATGACCTGGTCAGCGTGCTGGACGGCTCGGCACCCACGCCGTCGGCGCACGACCGCAGATTCAGCGACGATGCCTGGCGCGAGCATCCGCTGTTCCGCATGTCGCTGCAGGGCTACCAGGCGTGGCGAGACGCGCTCGAGGGCACGGTGCGGCGTTCGGTGATGGACCCGCGCAGCAAGCATCGCGCGCAATACTTCATGTCACTGCTGACCGACGCGCTGGCGCCGACCAACACGCTGGCGGGCAATCCGGCAGCGCTGCGCAAGACCTTCGAGTCATGCGGCATGAACCTGGTGAGCGGCCTGTTTAACCTGGCCAGCGACGCCCTGACCAACGGCGGCATGCCCACGCAGGTCGACAAGGACGCGTTCAGCGTCGGCAAGAACCTGGCTGCCACGCCTGGCGCGGTGGTGTTCCGCAACGAGGTGCTGGAATTGATCCAGTACGCGCCGACTACCGCGAAAGTGCATGCCCGGCCCCAGCTGATCGTGCCGCCGCAGGTCAACAAGTTCTACGTGTTCGACCTTGCGCCGGGCAAGAGCCTGGTCGAGTACATGCTGGGGCAGGGGCTGCAGGTGTTCGTGGTCAGCTGGCGCAATCCCACGGCGGCGCAGCGCGACTGGAACCTCGATACCTATGTCGGCGCGCTGGTCGAAGCGATTCATGCGATACGCGATATCACCGGCAGTGCCGATGTCAACCTGCATGGCGCGTGCTCCGGTGCAATGACGATGGCGGCGCTGCTGGGCTATTGCGCAGCCAGTGGCGAGAAGCTCGTGCATGCGGTCACGCTGATGGTGGCGGTGTTCGGCCTCGATGCCGAGTCGCAGCTCGGGCTGTTCAGCACGCCCGAGGCGGTCACTGCTGCGCGGCACGGCAGCGCCTCGCGCGGCGTGCTCGACGGCGAGACCCTGGGCCGCGTCTTTGCGTGGCTGCGGCCCAACGACCTGGTGTGGAACTACTGGGTCAACAACTACCTGCTCGGCAATGCCCCGCCGGCGTTCGACGTCCTCTACTGGAACAACGACACCACGCGCCTGCCGGCCGGCCTGCATGGCCAGTTCCTGGACATGCTGACGCTGAATCAGCTCGCCACGCCGGGCGCGCTCAACGTGCTCGGCCATGCCATTTCGCTGTCCGACGTGGACTGCGACAAGTACGTGCTGGCCGGCATGGCCGACCACATCACGCCATGGAAGGCGGTGTACCGCTCGGCGCAAGCGTTCGGCGGGCGCACTGAGTTTGTGCTCAGTTCCAGCGGCCACGTGCAGAGCCTGGTCAATCCGCCTGGCAATTCCAGGGCGAAGTATTTCCGCAATGGCACGCCGGATGCGGAGCCAGAAACCTGGCTGGAAGGCGCCACCGCCGAGCAGGGCTCGTGGTGGGAGCACTGGACCCAGTGGCTGAAGAAGCGCTCGGGCCCGAAGCGCAATGCGCCCGCCGAGCCCGGCAGCCTGCGCTTTGCCCCCTGTGGCGAAGCACCGGGCCGCTATGTGAGCGAGGCGTAGTGCGCCACCGCCGCAACACTGCAATCTGAATTCCCCAACCCCAACTGTCAGGAGATATCAAGATGGAATCGACCAACACCGCGGGCGCATCGGCCGCGCAGGCACCGCACAAGAAGCTGTTCGACTTCGTGCGAAACAACCGCCTGGATCCAGCCGCGATCCTGGAATCGCGCCGCAAGGACATCGAGGCGCTCGCCAGCGTCAACGTCATGCTGCTCGGTGGCCTGCAGTCGCTGGTGCGCCAGCAGGCCGAGTACCTGTGCGATGCCACCGCCGATCTGCAGGCGCTGTCGCGCGGCGGCCAGGCTGTCGATGGCAAGGCTCCCGCGAAGCTGGCGGAAGCCCTGCCGCGCTCGCTGCAGAAGGCCGTTGCCGGTGTGCGCGGCCTGACCGACACGCTGTACAAGGCGCAGGCGGACAGCATTTCGGTGGTCGGACGCCGCGTCGCCGAGAACGTTGAGGAGATGAAGGGGATCCTGCGCCCGAAACAATAAGTTGCGGCGGGCATGGCCGCGCGCCGGCCATGCCCCCCACGCAACCTATCCAGGACAAGCTGATGACAACAACAGACGCCGGCACGCATGCCGGCCAAGCGCTGCAGGTGCTGACCGTGGACCTGGACGGCCAGGTAGTGCGGGCCGGTATCCGGCCCGGCAGCGATGCAGGACCGCCG
The DNA here is from genome assembly GCF_044748965.1 of Cupriavidus sp. NPDC089707. Lineage (NCBI taxonomy): Bacteria > Pseudomonadati > Pseudomonadota > Betaproteobacteria > Burkholderiales > Burkholderiaceae > Cupriavidus > Cupriavidus sp. NPDC089707. The sequence continues at coordinate 7,721 of NZ_JBIVHB010000030.1, read as the reverse complement.
CTGCTGATCTTCAACGGCATCGGCGCCAACCTCGAACTCCTCGCCCCCTTTGTCGATGCCCTGCCGGGCATCGAGGTCATTCTTTTCGACGTTCCTGGCGCGGGCGGCTCGCCCGCGCCGACGATGCCCTACCGCTTCTCCAGTCTTTGCGTGCTGGCCGACCGCCTGCTGTCGCACCTTGGCTATACGAGCCAGGTCGATGTGCTGGGCGTGTCGTGGGGCGGGGCGCTGGCGCAGGAATTCGCTCGTCTTTATGGCTCGCGGTGCCGGCGCCTGGTGCTGGCGGCAACGTCACCCGGCGTGATCATGGTGCCGGGCAGAGTGTCGGTGCTCGCCAGGATGATCGGCGTGCGACGCTATACCGATCCGCACTACCTGCGCCGCGTCGGCGCGGACCTCTACGGCGGCGCCTTGCGCCACGATCCTTCCCTGCTCGACGAACACGGCCGGTACATGCAACCGCCTTCAGGGCGCGGCTATCTTTACCAGCTGCTGGCGGCATGGGGCTGGAGCAGCCTGCCGTGGCTGGGCGCGCTGCGGCAGCCCACGCTGGTCATGCACGGCACCGACGACCCGATCGTGCCGCCGGTCAATGCCAGGATCCTGGCGGCCCGCATCCCTGACTCGACGCTGCAGATGGTCGATGATGGCCACCTCTTCCTGGTGACCGGGCCGGAACATGCGGCCGGCATTGTCCACGGCTTCCTGCGCCGCATCACTACGCATCGGTAAACAGGTTCATCGCCGATCCTGCCCGCAGCTGCGTCAACCATGACCAATCCCGAGCATTTGCGATGCCTTTGTCAGGCTCCGCAAGGGCCCATGCAAACATCCCGTTCACCGGGCTTGCCAGAGGCTGAAGTCCGGTGCAATGATTGGCGCCATTTCCCGAAAATGAGAACGCATCATGGATCTGCGCAAGCTGCGCCATGTACTGGTACTGGCCGAAGAGCTGAATTTCGCGCGCGCCGCAATGTCGTTGCACCTGACACAGCCGGCGCTGAGCCGCAGCATTCGCGCGCTCGAGGACGAGCTAGGCTGCCAGCTGTTCGATCGGGACGGACAGGGTGTGCGGATCACGCCGGTAGGCCGGCAGGTGGCGGAGCGGGCGCGCGCACTGTTGATGGACGCCCGCAGTCTGCAGCAGGAGGTAGACATGATGCTGCGCCGCGAGGTGGGCCACGTGAGGATGGGGTCGGGCCCGCTGCCGCTCGCCGCCTTGCTGCCGCCCGTGATGGCGGAGTTGGCGCGCGAGCACCCGCGCCTGCGGGTCGAGATCGAAAACCACAGCGCCGCGGTCCTGATGCAGATGTTGCTCGATGGTGTGATCGAGTTCTTCGTCGCTGACCTGAGCGCGTTCGGAGAGGATAGCCGGATCGCCACACGACGGCTTGCCGAGGAAAACATCCGCGCCTATTGCCGCGCCAATCATCCGCTCGTGGGCCGACCGGTGGTGAGACCGAAGGACCTGCTCGATTACCCGATCCTCTCCGGCCGACGGCCGGCCGAGTCGGAGGATTCGCTGGCCAGGTACTTCGGCCTGGAAACGGCGCGCCCATTGCCCATGCACCTGATCAGCGACTTCGTTCCGCTCCTGATCAGTGTGACGCTTGAAAGCGACGCGGTGCTGCTAGCAGTCAATACGGCAGTCCGCGCGGAACTTGACGGCGGGTCGCTGGTGGCGCTCAATCTCTCGCCGCCGCTGGACCGGGTTTTCGACATCGGCATCGTCAGCCTGGCCGGCTGGACGCTGTCGCCCGCCGCGGAATGGTTGATCGAGCGGCTGCACAGTGTTGCGTCAAAAGCAGCTGACCGCCACTGTGCCTGACCGCAACGGTCGGGTGTGTCCCCATCGGTGAAATGGCGGTCGCTTGTGAGCCGCGGCACTGACCGCGCGCAAGCATCTTGGCGAATACCCCTTTATCACTTTTTTGCCGGCACGACATCGGGAGCATTCACGGCATCGAGCCCGTAGGAGCACGACTGTCGCACCGCCGCGTTTATCGCTGACTCGGCAAATTTCCTGATCCAACACGCGTACAAGGCCCTTGGCGCGACCCTAGGCTTCCCGACCTGTTCCAGGCAGCCGCGCCAATCAAACTCATTCCGGCGACGCGAAGGCACTCATCCTGAAAGAAGTGGTGGAGTCCCTGTGGCGCGACCAGGGGTGGGTTATCCCTAGGTCTTCAATGGTACTGGATTCGTTGACGTGATACCGGTGATCCTGTCCAATGGTACTTTTCGATAATCAGAAGTACCGATAGGGCAGGTGATCGATATCGAGCCAGTTGAGTAAGACGCGCCGCGAATCGGACGAATTCTTCCGGTCCGCGCCCCATCCCCACAGGCAACCACCGTGATCCTCGCCACCGGCGGCCGGGCACGACAAGCATCGGCGCGCCTGTCCCTGCGGCCCGCCCGCCATTGTTTTGCATGAATCGACCGATTACCTCATTTGGAGAGCAGGAAGATGGCAGACATAGTGACGACTTCAACGCCGCAAGGCGCCGCGCCGGCCACTGCGCACGGCGTGTCCAATGCTGCGTCGACCTACCAGCCTCGCAGGGCGTGGGCCATTGCCGGCTGGCTGACGGTGTTCTCGGCCATCAATTTCCTGGACAAGGTGGTGCTGGGCATGGTGGCCGTACCGCTGATGCGTGAACTGAACCTGAGCCCGACCGAGTTCGGCGTGATCGCGGGCAGCTTCTTCTGGCTGTTCTCGCTGTCCGCAGCGGTAGTCGGCTTTATCGGCAACCGCGTGCCGACGCGCTGGCTGCTGCTGGGCATGGCGGTGCTTTGGACGCTGGTGCAGTTCCCGGTGGCGCTGGCGTCCACCGCCGGGACGCTGCTGCTGTCGCGCGTGATCCTGGGTGCGGGCGAAGGGCCCGGCTTTCCCGTCTCGGTGCATGCGCTCTACAAGTGGTTTCCGCATGAGAAGCGCAACCTGCCGGTGTCGCTGATCAATCAGGGCGCGATTGTCGGCCTGCTGCTGGCGGGACTCGCCGTTCCGCTGATCACGCATCACTGGGGCTGGCGCGCGAATTTCATCGTGCTGTCCGCCGCGTCGGCGCTGTGGGCGGTAGGCTGGCTGTTCTACGGCCGCGAAGGCACGCTGCACACCGAAGCGACCCCCGCCGGCAATGCGCCTGCGCAGGAGCCGCGGCGCGTGCCGTACAGCCTGCTGCTGACCGATGCCACGGTGCTGTGCGGCTTCGTCACCGCGTTCGCTGCCTACTGTGGCCTGGCGCTGACGCTGACCTGGCTGCCGTCTTATCTCGAACGGGGCCTGGGTTTCGATGCGGCGCAGGCCGGCACCATGTTCGCCATCATTGTCGCGGCCGGCATGCCCGTCAGCATGGGCTTGAGCTGGTGTTCGCAGCGCATGCTGCGCGCCGGCGCATCATCGCGCACCGCGCGCGTGATGTTCGGCTGTGTCTGCGTGGGCGTCGGCGGTGTGGCGATGCTGCTGTTGCCGTTCGTGCCGTTGCCGCCTGTCGGCAAGGTCGCACTGCTGGCGGTATCGACCACGCTGCCGACGATTGCGGCTGCGCTGGGGCCGGCAGTTCTCGGCGAGATCGTGCCTGATTCCCAGCGCAGCGGGTTGATCGCGTTGGCCACTGCGGTGGCTACAAGCGCGGGCGCCATCGCGCCGGTGGTGATGGGTCGCCTGGTGCAGACACGGGCCAGCGCCGGCGCCGCGCATGGTTTCGAACTTGGCTTTGCCGTCTGCGGCGCGGTGATGGTGGCAGGCTGCCTGATCGGCATTGTGGGCCAGCATCCTAACCGCACCATCCGGCGCTTGCGCGGCTGAGTGGCCCGGCGATGCGCTCGAGACGCGGATTGTGCGGCGCCTCGAGGAAACCAATCGGTGAGTGGTCATTCCGAAGGCGCATGGACCGATGTGGGCAGGGCGTTCCGCGGAGCCCGCTCGGGCTCCGCGGCGAACGACCTAGTGCAGCCGCGTCCCTGCACCTAGCCATCGCTCGAGCCCGTGCGACAACGAGACCGCCAGCGCGCGCCGCCAGCCGTTGATCGAAAAAATATGCCGGCGATAGATCGCAAGGTGCAGCAAGGCGGCCAGGCGCCCTTCCACGTACCAGTCGGGAATGCCCTTTACCGTGGCCAGCGATCCGACGGCGCCGGCGCCGGCGAGCGAGATCACCGACCCATAGTCGCGGTAAAAGAACGGCCGCACGGGCTTGCCCGCCAAGTGCCGCGGAACTGCCGCCACCAGGTACAAGGCTTGCTGAAAAGCGACCTGCGCGCGTGTGGGAAGCTCCTTCGCGACATTGGTAGGCCGGCAGCTTGCGCAATCGCCTATGGCGAAAATATTCTCGTCGCCTACGCACAGTAGCATCGCATCCACGCACGCCTGGCCCTTGCCGTTGACTGCCAGGCCCATTGCCGCGACCTCGGCCGGCGCGGCAATGCCTGCGGCCCAGACGACGATATCGGCATTCAGCGGCTCATTGCCATTGAGCTTCAGGCCGTCCGGGGTGACGGCGGTTACGCGCTGGCCGGTCGCGATGCCGATGTTTTGCCTGGCAAGCTGCCGGGCGACGCGCGCCGCCAGCTCGCCATCCATTCCGGGCAAGATACTCGGGGCGGCTTCCAGCACAGTAATGTCCACGTCCTGGACTGGGTCGAGCTGATGCACGCCATAGCGGTTCAGCAGTCGCGAGGTTCGACGCAACTGAGCGGCAAGCTGGACGCCTGTCGCGCCGCCACCGACGATAGCGACCCGCACTTTTCCTACCGTTCCCAGGGAACTCTCCTGCTCGGACTTGGAGCGCAACGCGGCGTGCAGCCTGTCGCGCACACGCTCGGCGCTGCTGACGCTGTCCAGCGCTAGTGCATGTTCGCGTGCACCGGCCACGCCAAAGTACTCAGTGACACCGCCTATGGCGAGTATGAGCTTGTCGTATGCAATGACCTGCGGATCAGTGCCGGCGATTTCCGCGTTGCCGCCTGTATCCACGGAGACGGTGCGGAGCGCGCGATCCACCGAAACGAGGTTCCCCCGGATGAACTGGAAATGGTTGCGTTGCGCTTGCAGCGCGAGGGACGTGTGGTGAATGGTCGGTTCAACACTGCCTGCCGCTACTTCGTGCAGCAGCGGTTTCCACAGGTGCGTGGGGCTGCGGTCGACCAGGACCACCCTGGCGCGGCGGCGCTTCCCCAGCGCGCGGCCCAGCCCGATGGCGACTTGCAAACCGGCGGCGCCGCCGCCGACGATGACGATCGTTCTCATGAGAGCCTTTCGTGAGAAATCTGGGACTCAACCAACCGCGGATTCGGTCATGCCTGCGGTACGGGAATGCTCCGGCACATCAATCGTGATCCACGATGCATCGATGTTGTCGCGGGAGGGCACGGTCAGGTTGGCCTGCGCACCGAGCCGCACGGCTTGCATGCCGATACCGCGCGCAATCTCTTCGCAGTGCGCTGAAGCGGTAACGAGCAGGGCTTGGTGCGCCGGTATGGCAGTAGTACGCAGGATCAGGCGATATTGCTCGTCCTCTGCCTCATGGACGGGAATGGCATCGGCGGTGGCGACGATGGAGAATCGGTCGGCCCAGTCCTGTCCCAGCGCGCTTTCCATCGTGGCACATACCATTCGGGACGAAAGCATCGAGGCAAGCGCCAGGCGTCCGCCGGTACGGTCGGCATCCTCCATCCACGCCATCGCCCACCGCTCGATATCAAAATCGCCCGCCGCGCACGCGGCAATGAAGCCTTGCTCGCTGGCGAACATGCGGGCCTCGGCATGCGCGCGCGCCGACTCGCTTCTTGCGAGACGCACCTCATGGCGGCATCGGGTGAACGTGTCGGCCAGGGCCTTCGCCTGCGCTACTGCATGCCGATCGTCGCTGGCGTCCGCGCGCTCAGGGCGAGTGCAGTCCAAGCGGTCCCCGTGCTGGTCGCCATGCCACGACACGATGTCGTCTAGCGTCAGTACAAGCAGTTCAAGTGCCATTGCCTTCTCCTTATTGATGCCAATCCGCCAGGAATGGCTTGTTTTGCGCTTCGGTGATGGCCACTATACGGGGGCAGTTTCATACTGAAAAATTGGTAATTCAAAACAACTCATAGGCTTTTAAATATGCATCGAATCACCACGTTTCGGCAGCTGACTGCCATCGACGCCGTTGCGCGCCTGGGCGGTGTATCGCGCGCGGCCGAAGAGCTGCACCTGACCCAGCCAACTGTGTCACTGCAATTGCGGCTTTTGGAGCAGGCGACTGGCACGCCGCTTGTGCAAAGGATAGGGCGAGGCATGGCGCTGACCCCGGCAGGCGAAGTCATGGCGGGCTATGCCGGTCAGATCCTGCGCTTGTGGCGAGATGCGGTCGAGGAGGTGGCGGCGCTGAAGGGCGACCTTGCCGGCACGCTGCGGGTTGGCGCGATTACCACGGCTGAGTATCTGCTGCCGCCGATGCTGGTGGCGTTCACGGGAGAACGGCCCGAGGTGAAGATCAAGCTGAACGTGGGCAACCGCGAGGAGATCGTCCGCATGCTTGCCATGCATGAGATCGATCTCGCCATCATCGGCCGGCCGCCTACCGACCTGCGTACACACGCGACGCCGTTTGCCAAGCACCCGATGGCGTTCATCGCCGCGCCTGACCACCCTTTGATGGGGCGTAAGAACCTTACGCTGGAGGACCTGCTGGACGCCAACCTGCTGGTGCGGGAAAGAGGTTCTGGCACGCGCAACACGGTGGAACGGCTATTCCGGGAAGCGGGCCACCGCCTGCCAATCGGCTCCGAGTTGTCGAGCAACGCCGCCATCAAGCGCATGGTGGCGGCCAGGCTAGGGGTTGCGTTCCTGTCGCTGCATGCCTGCACGCTGGAGTTCCAGGCCGGGCTGATCGGACTCTTGCCGCTCAAGGACAACCCGATCGAGCGCGACTGGTATGTCCTGCACCTCCCCGGAGTGCGCATCCCCCGCGTTGCCATGGCATTCCGGTCGTTTCTCGTCGAGCACGGGCAGGCGGAGATCCACCGGCAGCTTGAGAGCTTTGACGCCATCATCGCCCGACTGCACGCACGTGCCGCGCGCCGGCGCGCTCGCGGGTCTGGTCATCGCAGTTGATCCAGCGGGCACGGTCAACGCCAGGCTTGCGCTCGCGTAGCAATGATGCTGCCCACGGTCGCAGGAGTGCCGCCGGCGCGGCCGCTCGCGGCAAGAGGGCGTCACTGGGGACGGCGCCCGATGACTACAAGTTATCGGGAATGACATCACTATGCATTGGACGCACCGTGCAAGCAGGTCAAGAATAGCCAGGAGCGAACAGAACAGGCTTTACGCCACAAAATGGAGACGAAGGGCATGTACAACCTCAAGCAGTTCTATATCGGTGGCCAGTGGGTCGCTCCGGCGAAGGAAGGCAGCATCATCGATATCGTCAACCCGGCCACCGAGGCGGTCATTGGCAAGCTCGCCATGGGCAGCGCCGAGGATGTGGAGCGTGCGGTCGACGCCGCCCGCGCGGCGTTCCCGGCCTGGTCCACGACGACGCGCGAGGAGCGCGCGGCAGTGCTCGGTCGCATCATTGAGTTGTACAGGGCGCGGATTGATGAGATCAGCACCGCGATTCGTGAAGAGATCGGTGCGCCGTTGTCGCTGAGCAAAGCCAGGCAGGCGCCGATGGGCCTGCAGTTGCTGGAATCGGCGGTCGAAGCGCTGCGGAAGATGGAGTTCGTTACCACGATCGGAA
>NZ_JBIVHB010000029.1:0-69125 GCF_044748965.1 Cupriavidus sp. NPDC089707 | reverse complement strand
TGAATGCGATGGCCAGAGACGGCGCAATGTGGGACCCGGCTAAGCATGTTCTGCCTTCCGTTACGCCTTGACTTTAAACACAGTTGCTCTCCCGCTTGCGGGAGAGGGGCCGGGGGTGAGGGCCGGAGCCCCCACGAAGTAAAGCCAGCCAAAGTGCCGCCACCGCGCCAGACCTTCGTATGCGCCAGCCATGTCGCCAGCGTGCGACGCCGAGCCCGAAAAGCGAACCAGGATGCGGGCGGTAGCTCTGCGACGTCAGGGCCCGCGCGCAGCGCAGCCGAAGGCGTCCCTACGTTGACGCCGGCAGCAGGCGGCCACTCGCAGCTCTGGGCTCGTTCAAACACCGCATCAACTCCAAGCCCCCGTGGCGCACCATGGCGGCAGGCAGTTCTGCTTTGCAACGAAGCAAAGCCCCGTACGAAAGCCCCGGCACACTACGATAAGAGTGGCCGCCCGCAGGGCCGTAAACGCGCTTTTTGGTGACTTTTTGTCGCTCGGACAAAAAGTTACCCGCCCTTCAGGGCGGAACAGGGCATATCAAATATCCGCCAGATGCCAAGCCGAAGGCACATACCAGAACAACATCATTCCTTACTGCTCTACTCAGGTAGTGTCCATGTAGCCCCACTAACTCTTCTATCCCGAACACCATTGATTAATAAAGCTTTTCCAATTCCAACTCTTATATAAGATATAAGACATTTGACCTAAGCCCCCCAACAGACTACAATCGCGACGTCAAAGGAAGTTTTTCAAACCTAATTACTCAGCAGGTTCCCATGCTTGAAAACTATCGCGCACATGTGGCCGAGCGCGCCGCGCTTGGTATCCCTCCTCTGCCCCTGACCGCCAAGCAGACGGCCGAGCTGATCGAACTGCTGAAGAACCCGCCCGCCGGCGAAGAGCAGAACCTGGTCGAACTGATCACCAACCGCGTCCCTGCCGGCGTGGATGACGCCGCCAAGGTCAAGGCCTCGTATCTGGCCGCCGTCGCCCTGGGCAAGGAAAAGTGCGCGCTGATCTCGCGCGCCAAGGCCACCGAACTGCTCGGCACCATGCTGGGCGGCTACAACATCTCGCCGCTGATCGAGCTGCTGGACGACGCCGAAGTCGGCACCGTCGCCGCCGACGCGCTGAAGAAGACCCTGCTGATGTTCGACGCCTTCCACGACGTGAAGGAAAAGGCGGACAAGGGCAACGCCAACGCCAAGGCCGTGCTGCAAAGCTGGGCCGACGCCGAGTGGTTCACCAGCCGCCCGGAAGTGCCGCAAAGCCTGACCATCACCGTGTTCAAGGTGCCGGGCGAAACCAATACCGACGACCTGTCGCCGGCCCCCGACGCGACCACCCGCCCGGACATCCCGATGCACGCGCTGGCCATGCTGAAGAACAAGCGCGAAGGCGCTGCGTTCCAGCCGGAAGAAGACGGCAAGCGCGGCCCGATCAAGTTCATTGAATCGCTGAAGGACAAGGGCCACCTGGTTGCCTACGTGGGCGACGTGGTCGGTACCGGCTCCAGCCGCAAGTCGGCCACCAACTCGGTGCTGTGGTTCACCGGCGAAGACATCCCGTTCATCCCGAACAAGCGCTTCGGCGGCGTGTGCCTGGGCAACAAGATCGCCCCGATCTTCTACAACACCATGGAAGACGCCGGCGCGCTGCCGATCGAGCTGGACGTGTCCCAGATGGAAATGGGCGACGTGGTCGAACTGCGCCCGTACGAAGGCAAGGCCCTGAAGAACGGCGCCGTGATCGCCGAGTTCAAGGTCAAGTCGGACGTGCTGTTCGACGAAGTCCGTGCCGGCGGCCGTATTCCGCTGATCGTCGGCCGCGGCCTGACCGCCAAGGCGCGCGAGGCGCTGGGCCTGGCCCCGTCGACGCTGTTCCGCCTGCCGCAGAACCCGGCCGATACCGGCAAGGGCTTCACGCTGGCCCAGAAGATGGTTGGCCGCGCCTGCGGTCTGGCCGAAGTGAATGGGAAACAGCAGGGCATCCGCCCGGGCACGTACTGCGAACCGAAGATGACCTCGGTGGGCTCGCAGGACACCACCGGCCCGATGACCCGCGACGAGCTGAAGGACCTGGCCTGCCTGGGCTTCTCGGCCGACCTGGTGATGCAGTCGTTCTGCCACACCGCCGCCTACCCGAAGCCGGTTGACGTCAAGACCCACCACACCCTGCCTGAGTTCATCAGCACCCGCGGCGGCATCTCGCTGCGCCCGGGCGACGGCGTGATCCACTCGTGGCTGAACCGCATGCTGCTGCCCGACACCGTCGGCACCGGCGGCGACTCGCACACCCGCTTCCCGATCGGCATCAGCTTCCCGGCCGGCTCGGGCCTGGTGGCCTTTGCCGCCGCCACCGGCGTGATGCCGCTGGACATGCCGGAATCGGTGCTGGTCCGCTTCAAGGGCCAGATGCAGCCGGGCGTAACCCTGCGCGACCTGGTCAACGCGATCCCGCTGTACGCGATCAAGCAAGGCCTGCTGACCGTGGCCAAGCAAGGCAAGAAGAACATCTTCTCGGGCCGCATCCTGGAAATCGAAGGCCTGCCCGACCTGAAGGTCGAGCAAGCGTTCGAGCTGTCGGACGCCTCGGCTGAGCGTTCGGCCGCCGGCTGCACGGTGCGCCTGAACAAGGACCCGATCATCGAATACATCAACAGCAACATCACGCTGCTGAAGTGGATGATCGCCCAGGGTTATCAAGATCCGCGCAGCCTGCAGCGCCGTATCCAGGCGATGCAAGGCTGGCTGGCCGATCCGAAGCTGCTGGAGCCGGACGCTGACGCCGAATACGCCGCCGTGATCGAGATCGACCTGGCCGACGTGCATGAGCCGATCGTGGCCTGCCCGAACGACCCGGACGACGTGAAGACCCTGTCGGACGTGGCCGGCGCCAAGATCGATGAAGTCTTCATCGGTTCGTGCATGACCAACATCGGCCACTTCCGCGCAGCCTCCAAGCTGCTGGAAGGCAAGCGCGACATCCCGGTCAAGCTGTGGGTGGCCCCGCCGACCAAGATGGACCAGAAGCAACTGACCGAGGAAGGCCACTACGGCGTGTTCGGCACCGCCGGTGCCCGCACTGAAATGCCGGGCTGCTCGCTGTGCATGGGCAACCAGGCACAGGTGCGCGAAGGCGCCACGGTGATGTCGACCAGCACCCGTAACTTCCCGAACCGCCTGGGCAAGAACACCAACGTGTACCTGGGTTCGGCCGAACTGGCGGCTATTTGCTCGCGTCTGGGCCGCATCCCGACCAAGGACGAGTACATGGCCGATATTGGCGTCATCAACCAGAATGGCGACAAGATCTACAAGTACATGAACTTCGACCAGATCGAGGACTTCAAGGAAGTCGCCGATGGCGTGACGGTCTGACCGTTGCGGCCACGCTTGCCTGAAGCGTGGCTCGATCAATAGGTGACGAGCATAGTCATCCGATAGCTTGCGGTCCTTGGCCGCAAGCTATTTTTTTTTTGAGACTATCGCGCCGCGGACGATTCGCGCTCGAACTCGCGGATCACCGGGTTGCCAAGGATGGCATCCCTTCCCCCTTCGATCAGGCGATCGACGTCTCTCTCGGGCAGACGGAGTCTGGTCGGCAGATCGTTCAGACTTGCAGCACGCTCGTTGTCGAGGGCATCAAACGAGATCCGCGTGACGAAGAATTCGACGTCGTTGCACCGCCAGCCTGGGCGACGCGCAGCGATCTCCTGCTGCCGAAAATCCGGCATCCCACACCGATACGCCACCAGGTCGTCGCGCCACTGCTGCATCATGGGAACGAAGGCGTCATAGCTCATTCGAACGTTGGTCGCCATCGCCGCGTCGATGGCCGCGCTTGCGACTTCGATTCCCGATGGGCCAGCCTGGCTTTGGTTCCAATCGCCGCGCGGGCCCTGACCCGCGTCAACAACGACGAAAAGTAGCCGCCGCACATTGATCGCGTCGTTCTCGCTCATGGGACCGTAAGCCGTGCCCAGCAGCAGGCGCGATTGCAGAATGGTAGCCAGGCCGTAGTTGTCGGTCACCCCGCCGTCGACCAGCTTTAGGTACTTTCCCTTTGAAGTGTCCCGGTGACCGCGAACGGCGTTTGCCAACGCGCCAAGCAGCAGCGATCGCCGAGGCGACTGGGCGTGGTCAAGGTCCGGCAGCGGTGCACTACATGCCTCGGGATGCTTTTGAAGGACGATCGGTGCGAAGAAGAGCGGGACCGCCATGGATGCGGCGACGGCCTCCGAAACGGGAAAGCTCGCGAGATCGCTGCATAGCGCATCGAATGCCAGTTGGCTGAACGGGAACGCCACCCGGTAGTAGACGTTCGTGGCGTTGATCCAGACGATTGGCTTGCCGCGGCGGAACATGTCGGCGTACGTCGCGCCCTTGAACACGTCTTCTTCGAGCCAGGTATGGAGATCTTCCCGATCGTTGAGGCCCCCCGCGAAGAGGCGCGCAAGGTTAAGCGGATTCAGGAGACTGAAGCGAAGTCCCGCTTCTCCGTCCTTCAAGAGCACTGATCGAAAGGTTGCCAGGCTGGCCTTGCCATGCAGACCGTAGTACGCAGCGGTGATGGAGCCGCCCGACACGCTGCTGATGAATGCGACGTCGTCGAGCAGGGACGCGCCCCCGGGACGCTTCATGGCGTCGAGCCCCTGTAGAGCGCCGAAGGCGAAGGCTGCGGCTCGCGTACCACCGCCAGAGAACGACATGGCGACGGCTGTCTGGTCGACGACGTCGCTGGGTTCGCGCAGCGCCGCGGATGCGCTGCCAGCCGCGGCCTGAGGCAGATTGCGCGGAGCATTGTGAGGAAGCGACCCGCAGGCACCGAGTCCTGCAAGTAGCAGCAGCATCAGAATGTGGTAGGCCCTGCCGCAGGCGTGTCGCTCTCTCCCTGCCCACCCCATTCGCCAAGGCTGGCTGCTTTTGCGGAGAAGAGTGTGGTCATGTCGAAAGGTCCACATTGGACTAGGTCAGGAACGTGTTCGGATGTGGTGGCGGCCCGCAGAAGGGGAAGGTCGAGTTTCGTTGCCGCCGGGGTCCGGTGTGTCCGGGGCCCTCGGAATATTACATCTCCATGGGGGCGATACGACCCGCAGATGGCGCCTGAGCAGCTTAGGGAGATCGAGGAGGTTGCCGTGAAGGCGATCCTCATCCGAGAAGATCGCAGGCGTAGTGCTCAGTCGAGCGGAATGCCGTGCCGTGCCGCGAACACGACCAGTTCTGCGGTGTTGTGCACGTCGAGCTTGCGCATCAGGTTTTCGCGATGCTTGCGCGCGGTCAGCGGGCTGATATCGAGTTGTGCGGCAATGTCGCCGGCGGTGGCGCCGCGCGCGATCAGGATCAGGATCTGCTGTTCGCGGCGAGTCAGCGAGGCCAGGCCGTCGGAGGCGGCCGTCACTGGCGCGGGCATGCCGGCTGCCGCGTAGCGCTCGCCGGCCCGCAGCGCGAGCAGGGCCGGCACCAGTTCGCCGATATCGCCGCTCTTGGCCAGGTAGCCGTCGGCGCCGGCGCCGATGGCGGCCTGCGCCATGCCGGCGCCGGTGCTGCCGGTCAGCACCAGGATGCGCAGCGCGGGATGCGCGGCGCGCAGGCGCTGCACGAAGGCCAGTCCGTCGACACCCGGCATGCCCAGGTCCATGACCAGCAGGTCGGCCGGCGCGCGCGCGAGCAGCGCGAGCAGTTGCGTGCCGTCGGTGGCCTCCCCCGCCAAAACCAGGTTGCCGATGCCGGAAAGCACCAGCTTGAGCCCTTCCAGCACGATGGCATGGTCATCGGCCAGGACTACGCGGGTCGGGAGAGGGAAGCTGGTCATCGCGAAGGGCAGCGCGGCAGGCTCATGACTGGCGAAAAGGAAAAGTGGTATAAAACCGCAGCCCGCACCGTTCGCCATGGGCCGCGGCCATCGGCGACCGGCTGGATTATAGCGCTGCGCGTCCGGGCGGGCCCCGGCCCCGGCCCTGTATACGGCTCCCGCTTTCGCTCCCGCATCCCCCGCCATTGTCCCGTCCTTCCATGCGCTACGCCGCACCGACCTCGCCCGCGCAGCAGCCCCGCGATGTGCCCGCCGCCATGGTGGCGCTGCTCTATCGCCAGTCCAACGCGGTCCTGTTCGCCAACTTCGTCATCGCGCTGCCGGTGATCTACGTGCTGCACGCCAGCGTGCCGATGTCCATGCTGCTCGGATGGATGGCCGCGGTGTACCTGCTGACCGCGCTGCGCATCGGACTTTCGTGGCGCTATTTCCATCATCGCGGCGACACGCCGCCGCAAGCCTGGGCGCGCCGTTTCATGGTGCTGTCGTGGTTGTCAAGCCTGTTGTGGGGCGCGGTGGGGTCGTCCATTTTGCTGCCGCCCGAGCCGCAGCTGGTGGCGTTCTGCTGCATCGTGCTGGCCGGTATGTCTGGCGGCGCGATCCCGTCGCTGTCGGCGCATCCGCCGACTTATCGCGGCTCGGTCGCGGCCATGCTGCTGCCCTTCACGATCTATTGCCTGGTGCAGCAAGGGCCGGTGTACAGCGTCTATGCCGGCTTTGCCGCCTGCCTGCTGTGCGTCAACATCTACTACAGCCAGGTCACGTACCGCTCGCTGCGCGACGGCGTGATGCTGCGCTTCGAGAACCTTTCGCTGATCGGTGAGCTGCAGCACGAGCGCGATCGCGCCACCGCGGCCGACCAGGCCAAGACGCGCTTTCTTGCCGCGGCCGGACACGACCTGCGCCAGCCGGTCTATGCCATTGGCCTGCAGGCCGCGGCGCTGGTCGCGCTGGGCGAACGCGGCGACGTGCCCGGCGGACAGGCGCACGGGATCGGCAAGCGGCTGCAGGGCACGCTGGCGCGCATGGACGGGTTGCTCGATGGCCTGCTCGATGTGTCGCGCCTCGATGCCGGCCTGATGCCGGTGCAGCGGCGCCCGCTGCCACTGGCGCCGCTGCTGGCCGAGCTGCGCGACGACTATGCCGAGCAGGCGCGCCAGCGCGGCAGCGTGTTGCGCGTGGTACCCGCGCGCGCCTGGATCGACACCGATCCCAACCTGCTCAAGCGCATCCTCGACAACCTGCTGGCCAATGCGCTGCGGCATGCGCCCGGCGCCTGCATCCTGCTTGGCGCGCGGCGGCGCCCGGGCGGCATCGAGATCCAGGTGATCGACAACGGCCCCGGCATCGACACCGCGCAGCAGCAGCGAATCTTCGACGAGTACGTGCAGGTGGCCGGCGTTGCTGCGCCGGGCCGTACCCATGCGGACGCCGCTGGCGCGAAGGGTTTGGGCCTGGGCCTGGCCATCGTGCGGCGCCTCGCCGGGCTGCTCGGTCACGCGGTGCGGCTGCAGTCCGCACCGGGGCGCGGCAGCACCTTCTCCGTGCTGGTGCCGCATGCCGTGCCGTTGCCGCAGCCGGCGGTGTCAAACGCGTCAATGGCGTCCATTGAGTCAATTGAGTCAAGGCATCCCCAGGTGGCGGGCGCGCTGTCGGTGATGCTGGTCGATGACGATCCGCAGGTGCTGGGCGCACTGACTGACCTGCTGCAGCTGTGGGGCCACGTGGTCTACGGTGGACGCACGGTCGATGCGGTACGCGAAGCGTATTGGCGCGCCGCTGGCGCAGCGCCGGTGCAACTGATCCTTGCGGACTACCGCCTGGCCGACGGCATGACCGGCGTGACAGCGGTTGGCATGCTGCGCGAATACCTCGGACAAGCCGTGCCGGCGCTGATCGTCACAGGCGATACCGCGCCGGACCGCCTGCAGGCGCTGCACGACAGCGGCTTCCCGGTGCTGCACAAACCGATCCAGGGCGAGGCGCTGCGGGAGGCGCTGCATCGGGCGGTATCGCAGCAGGTATCGCAGCAGGTATCGCAGCAGGTATCGCAGCAGAAGCGCCAGGAATACGACGTGGGCCACATCTGACCGGACGGCCGAACGTATCCGGCATATGGAATCACCGCACCGGATCGAGAGGAGGTCGTGCAGGCAGCGGACCACGGCATCAGGCTGGCGGCCCGGCACGGCCACCACAGGCGGGCTATCATCGCTGCTTTCAGCCACCCGTTGCCCGCTGATGCGGCAGGCAACGCGCCACCGGAGCCCACGTGTCCGATCTGTCCGCTTTCCCCATCACCCGCAAATGGCCCGCGCAGCATCCCGACCGCATCCAGCTCTATTCGCTGCCGACGCCCAACGGCGTCAAGGCATCGATCATGCTGGAAGAGACCGGCTTGCCGTATGAGCCGCACCTGGTGCGCTTCGACACCGACGACCAGCTCTCGCCGGAATTCCTGTCGCTCAACCCGAACAACAAGATCCCCGCGATCCTGGATCCCAACGGCCCGGGCGGCAAGCCGCTGGCGCTGTTCGAATCGGGCGCGATCCTGCTGTACCTGGCCGACAAGTCGGGCAAGCTGATTCCGGCCGATCCGGCACGGCGCTACGAGACCATCCAGTGGCTGATGTTCCAGATGGGCGGGATCGGGCCGATGTTCGGGCAGGTCGGCTTCTTCCACAAGTTTGCCGGCAAGGCCTATGAAGACAAGCGTCCGCGCGACCGCTACGTGGCGGAAAGCCGGCGCCTGCTCAACGTGCTCGAGCAGCGCCTGGCCGGCCGCGCGTGGATCATGGGCGATGAGTACACCATTGCAGACGTCGCCACCTTGCCGTGGGTGCGCAACCTGGTCGGCTTCTACGAGGCCGGCGACCTGGTCGGCTTCAAGGACTTCGTCAACGTGCGGCGTGTGCTGGACGCGTTCGTACAGCGTCCGGCGGTGGTAAAGGGGCTGGATACGCCGCATCGGGGCTGAGCGCCGCCGCACGCCGGGTCGGCGTGGGCATTGTCCTACACCGGGCCTTCCCGGGGGCCTACAGTGGGGCCGGCGACATGCATCCTATAGTCCAGAAGCGGGCGCATCCTGCCTTGCCCGAGGAGTCCGGACCATGCCGCTGCCCAAGCCCTTCCCGTCTTCTTCCCGCTGGTGCGGCGCAGCGCTGCTGGCGGGTGCCGCCGCGGCGCTGGGCGCGTGCGGCGAATCGGCCAAGCTGCCTTCCGAGGCCGGCTTCGGACCCACGCCGCAGCTGCCGCCGCCGAACCAGACTGCCATCCCCACCGTCAAGATTGCGCCCGCCGTCGGCTGGGCCGAGGGCCAGCGCCCGGTGCCGGCCGAGGGCATGGCGGTGACCGCCTTCGCCGACAAGCTCGACCATCCACGCTGGGTCTACGTGCTGCCCAACGGCGACGTGCTGGTGGCTGAGAGCAATGCCCCGCCCAAGCCCGACGACGGCAAGGGTATCAAGGGCTGGATCATGAAGAAGATGATGCAGCGTGCCGGCGCCGGTACGCCCAGCGCCAACCGCATCACGCTGCTGCGCGACAGCAACGGCGACGGCGTTGCCGACCAGCGCTCGATATTCCTGAAGGACATCAACTCGCCGTTCGGCATGGTACTGGTCGGCAACGAGTTCTACGTGGCTGCCACCGACGCGGTGCTGCGCTTCCCGTACCAGCCCGGTCAGATGCAGATCGCCGCGGCGCCGCAGAAGGTGGTGGACCTGCCCGGCGGGCCGCTCAATCACCACTGGACCAAGAACATCATTGCCAGCCGCGACGGCAGCAAGCTCTACGTGACGGTGGGCTCGAACAGCAACGTGGCCGAGCACGGCATGGACAAGGAAGCCGGCCGCGCCGCCATCTGGGAGGTCGATCCCAGGAACGGCTCGCACCGCATTTTTGCCAGCGGCCTGCGCAATCCCAACGGCATGGCGTGGGAGCCGGTGACCGGCGCACTGTGGACCGCGGTCAACGAGCGCGACGAGATCGGCAGCGACCTGGTGCCGGACTACATCACCTCGGTGCGCGACGGCGGCTTCTATGGCTGGCCGTACAGCTACTTCGGCCAGCATGTCGACGAGCGCGTCAAGCCGCCGGCGCCGGACCTGGTGGCCAGGGCCATCGTGCCCGACTACGCGGTCGGCGCGCATACCGCGGCGCTGGGGCTCGCGGCTGCCACCGGCAACAGCCTGCCGGCGCGCTTCAGCGAGGGCATGTTCGTGGGCCAGCATGGGTCCTGGAACCGGCGGCCGCTGGCGGGGTACAAGGTCATCTTCGTGCCGTTCAGCAAAGGCCGTCCGAACGGCGCGCCCTTCGACGTGCTGACCGGTTTTGTCGACGGCGAGGGCAACGCGCGCGGCCGGCCCGTGGGCGTGGCGATCGACAAGCGCGGCGGGCTGCTGGTGGCGGACGACGTCGGCAATGTCATCTGGCGCGTGAGCGGGGCGAAATAAAGGCTGTGCCCATGCCGGCCAGCGCCGGTGCAGCCGCGCTGCGCTTCGCGTGAGCGCGGCCCATTGCCTGGCCATTGCCCGGCCATTGCGCCGACGCCGCGCTGACTATACTTCTCTTGGATGGGGACGCGGCGCATCAATCGTGCCTGCTTCGTCCCCGCGCAAACCGCGGCCTGGACACCGACGCCTGGGAGGGGGGCATGGATCAAACCGGAGATTCGTTTCGCGCCTTTGAGCTGGCTGGCTGGGAGGATCCCGAAGTCGTCAACCGCTACCAGGAGCACCTGTCGCACGTGACCCGGCAATCGATCGGGGCGCTGCTGGACGAGGCGCGTGCCGGCAGCGGGCTGCGCGTGCTCGATGTCGCCAGCGGCTCGGGCCATATCGCCGCGGCGGCGGCACGGCGCGGCGCCGAGGCCATCGGCATCGATTTCTCGCTGGCGCAGGTGCAGCTGGCGCGCAAGCTTTATCCCGACATCGACTACCAGCAGGCCGACGCGCAGGCGCTGCCCTTCGGCGACGCCAGCTTCGATGCGGTGGTCAACGGGTTCGGCATGTGCCACCTGTCCGATCCCGATGCCGCGCTGCGCGAAGCGTTCCGCGTGCTGCGCCCCGGCGGACGCATCGCTTTCACGGTGTGGGATGCCCCCGAACGCGCGGTGGGCTTTGGCGCGGTCTATGCCGCCATCCGCGCCTATGGCTCGATGGAGGTCGACCTGCCGGCGGGGCCCAATTTCTTTCTCTTCAGCGACCCCAACCAGTGCCGCAGTGCCTTGCAGCAGGCCGGCTTCATCGCCGTGTCGTGCCGGCACGTGCATCAGGTGTGGCGCTTTTCCACGCCGGACCAGCTTTTCGATGCGCTGGCGCAGGGCACTGTGCGTGCAGCCGCCACATTACGCGCGCAGACGCCGCGGGCGCGCGACGAGATCCGGGCCGTGCTGCGCGGCACGGTCGCCGGCTATATGCGCGGCAGCGGCTTCGAGGTGCCGATGCCGGCGGTGCTGGCCGCCGCGGTGAAGCCCTGAACTGACGCTGGCCGCCATTACGGTGGTGGCGTTGCTGCCGCTGGCTTAGCTCAGGTGGCAGCTGCTCGGGTACTTGGTTCCCGAGCTGCGGGCGGTGTTGGACGGATGCCGACGGCTTTTGGCTGACCGTCGGTCCGGCCCCAACAAGTTATCGTGGAAAAGCCCGGGAAAGTGCCCCACGCCCCGCTGCAGGCGGCGTAGTGGTGGTGGCACGGTCATTGCGGAATGGACAGCGAGCGCGGCGCCGATGCTCGTTGTGTCCCACCCGCCAGCAATGGCTTCCCGGAGAACACCAATGAACCCCCAATCCCCCTGCCAACGCGGGCAGGCCGCCTCGCGCCCGCCAAAAAAATTGCTGCACCGCACGCGCCGCGCCGTCGTGCTGCTGCGCGTACTGGGGCTGTGCCTGAACAGCGTCGCCTGCGCACAGGCCGAAGCGCCACAGCCCGCCGCCCCCGCCGCCCCCGCGGCAGCGGCTGTCACCCCCGAACAGAAATTCGCTCCCGGCTACCTCGAGGCGGTGTCTACCGGCTATGACAATGGCGTGGCATGGCAGGAGCCGGAAGGCATTGCGCCACTGCGGCAGCCGCGCGAGGTGCGCAGCGTGCCGGCGGGGCCGATGGCGGGCACTGTGCCGGTTGCCATGCCAGCGGCGGTGCGGGCACAGTCATACCGCTGAGCTGGCGCAAAGTTTCCCGACGAGCCTATCTGCCCGGCGCCGCAACTTGGGGCGTCGCGGTCCAGTCTTCGACGCGCAGGCCGGGATATGCGGCAAAGTCGCGGACGTTGCGCGTGACCACAGTCAGGTCTTCGGCAATGGCATGTGCCGCGATAAGCTTGTCCAGTGCATCCGCCTTGCGCTCGCGCGTAGCGGCACGGACCGGGCCATACGCCTGCGCCGCCGCCGCATTCAACGGCAGCACTGGTACGCGCGCGACCAGTGCCAGCAACGCGCGCCGCGCTGCCAGGGGATCGCCCGAGACAGTGACTCCGTATTCCAGTTCGGCCAGGGTGATCGCGGACAGGACCACATCTCCCTCGAAGCATTGAGCAAAGCGCTCGGCCACATGGGGTGGCTGGTTCTTCATCAGGTAGATGCACATGTTGGTGTCGAACATATACCTGGCCATCAGAACCCCTCCCGCTCAGCCTGAGTCTGGTCTTCGCGCGCATGCGCCATGAAGTCGTCCGGGAATGCGGCGAAGACGTCAAGCAGCCCGGTCAGGCGCCGCCGCGCGGGCCGAATGCGCAACTCATCGCCGATTCGCTCAATCTCCAGCGGCATGTCAGTGTCGGGATATGCCAGCTCCGCGGGGATACGCACCGCCTGGGAGTTGCCGTTGCGGAATATCCGGGTAAAAGGCATTGTGATTTCCATGTACATCCTGTAGGTACAGAGTATAGCGGCATTGGAGCAGAAGTACATCCACGTGTGTACGAGCCAATTCTCAAATGCGCCATGCATTGCCTACAATTCGTCACACGGCCCGAACCTCGCCACCATGGATATCGAACTCGCCCGCACCTTCCTGCAAGTCGTGCGTACCGGCAGCCTGCTGGCGGCCGCTGACAAGCTGCATGTCACGCAAACCGCGGTAACGGCCCGTATCAAGAGCCTGGAGTCCCAGCTGAACTGCCGGCTGTTCGAGCGCAACAAGGCCGGCGCGCGCCTGACCGCCGACGGCCAGCGTTTCCTGGGCTATGCCAGCCAGCTGGTGCAGACCTGGGAGGCGGCGTGCCGCGAGTTGCCGCTGCCGGCGGGGCTGGAAAGCCTGTTCCGCTTCGGCGCGGAGATCAGCCTGGGCAATCCGCTGGTGCTGCTGTGGGCCACGCGCATGCGCCAGCAGATGCCGGCGCTGGCGGTGCGTGCCGAAGTGGGAGAGGGCGAGGCGCTGCAGGTCAAGCTGCAGTCGGGCACGCTCGATGCGGCGCTGGTCTACCAGCCGGAGTATGCGCCCGGCATGCACGTCGAGGCGCTGATGGAAGAAAAGCTGATCTTGATCCGGTCGACCCAGCGCGACGGTCCCTATGTCTACGTGGACTGGGGCCCGGAGTTCCGGCGCCAGCATGACAGCGTGCTGCCCCAGCATGCGCGCGCGTCGCTGTACTTCAACCTGGGGCCGCTGGCGTTGCAGTACATCCTGCAGTTCGGCGGCAGCGGCTATTTCCGCACGCGAGTCGTGCAGAGCTACCTCGACAGCGGCGTGCTGACGCGAGTCGACAGCGCATCGGAGTTCTCATATCCGGTGTTCCTCGTTTGCGCCAGGACGCCTGCCGGCACGACGCAGGAGGCCATGCGCATCCTGCGCGATATCGTGCGCGAAGAATCGGACTGGTCGCAGCGCTGGGACGTGCCGCTGTAGCAGGCGCCAGTGGCATCAGGCGCGCACTGGCACGGGCTGCGCTGCCAGCCCCGCCCAGCCAGTCATGCCCGCAGGCACCAATCGGTATTGCCGCACGCGCTTGCCGCCGCGCGGCCGGCGAGGCGGCCTCGGCTCCAGGCCGGCGAAACGGCCATGCCGCTGCGCGCGCTCGAATACCGGTTCCGGTATCTGCGTGCCGATCAGCCAGGTGACGGCGCCTCCCAGCGCCACCAGCGCCAGCGCCAGCGCAATCCAGAGGACGGCTTCCATGGTTTCCCCGCTCCATCGAATAGGTGTCTGTGCCTTCAGTATTGGCACAAAGCATGTCGGCGGGTAAATGAAAGTTATCGTCGGTTCATATCAATAAATTTGCACTGAAGTGCCCCTGCCGCCACCACCGCGCCACCACCGGCGTGCGCACGGCCTGAAGAAAAATCATCTTTTCCGACGAACCTGAGCCGGCCGGCACGGCAGACACTCAACCGATCCGAACATCACACCAAAGGGACTCCAGCCATGCAACGCCTGATCTTCGAAGCCGAACACGACGCCTTCCGCGAATCCGCCCGCCGCTTCTACCAGCGCGAGGTCGGGCCGCACGGCGAGCGCTGGCGCGAGCAGGGCTGCGTCGACCGCGAGGTATTCCGCAAGGCAGGCGAGCAGGGCTACCTGCTGATGTGGGCCGACGAAAAATATGGCGGCGCCGGTGTCGATGACTTCCGCTATGAGCAAATCCTGATCGAGGAGAACGCGCGCCATGGCGACTCCGGCTTCTTCGGCACGCTCCATTCGCGCCTGGTGGCGCCGTATGTCGGCCGCATCGGCAATGAAGAGCAGTGCCTGCGCCTGCTGCCGGCCGCGGCGCGCGGCGAGGCCATCTTCGCCATCGCCATGACCGAGCCGCAGACCGGTTCCGACCTGGCCGGCATCCGCACCCGGGCGGAGGATCGCGGCGACCACTGGGTGCTGAACGGCGCCAAGACCTATATCTCCAATGGGCAACTGGCCGACTACGTGGTGGTGGTGGCGCGCACCGACCCCGAGCGCAGCCACGGCCTGACGCTGTTGATCGTCGAGCGCGGCATGCCGGGCTTCGAGCGCGGCCGCAAACTGCGCAAGATGGGCCTGCATTCGCAGGACACCTCGGAGCTGTTTTTCGACAACGTCAAGGTGCCCAAGGCCAACGTGCTGGGCGAGCCCGGCCAGGCCTTCCGCTACCTGACCCGGCACCTGGCCGAGGAACGGCTGATCGGCGCCTGCGGCTACATGGCATCGGCGCAGGTGGCGTTCGACCTGACGCTGGACTACGTCAAGGAGCGCAAGGCCTTCGGCCGGCCGATCGGCACCTTCCAGAACTCGCGCTTCAAGCTGGCCGAACTGCGCGCCCAGCTCGACGCGATCCAGACCTTTGTCGATCAGTGCGTGCTTCAGCATAACGCCGGCACGCTGACGGTGGAGACGGCGGCGTCGGCCAAGCTGCTGACCTCCGAGTTGCAGGGGCGCGTGGTGGACGAGGGCGTGCAGCTGCACGGCGGCGCCGGCTATATGGAGGAGTACCGCATCTGCCGGATGTACACCGATGCGCGTATCTCGCGCATTTACGCCGGCAGCAGCGAAATCATGAAGGAAATCATCGGGCGCAGCCTCGGGCTGGACGACCGCGTCAAGGCATAGCCCCGTCATAGCAACCAAGGCTGAATAACGGCCCGGAAATTGCCGACCCACTGGGTCGGCAATTTCCGGGCCGTTTGCCGTTTTTTCATCGAAGTCGCCAGAGCCTGTAGTTTTCACGCAGTTAAAGGCTTTTGTCAGCAATATGAAAGCCGTTTGTAAAGCGGTTCGGTTTGAATGCCGTCGGGAGATCGTGTCCGGGTGGCGTTTGACGCATCGGGACAGCAGGCGAGGGCGCGGCAAGACAGCCCAGCCGGGCGACCGCGGAGACAGCTGCCACGACGGATGACCATTCATCGGCCGGTGCAGCGCTCGGTGGGCACGGTCGTTACCGCAGACCGTTGACCGCAAACCGCTTTCGAACCGAGCCCGACTGACCGTGCCTGTTGTCTTTACCCGTGCCGCCGCGGGAACGCTGCTCCTGCTGGGCGTTCTCGCCAGACCCGCGGCCAGCCTTGCCGCCGAACCCCAGCCTTCAGCCGACACCGCCGATGCTGCCGCGCCCTGCATGCCACCGCCCGGCGGCGCCACGCTGACGCTGGCCCAGGCGCGCCTGGATGCGCTGCGCTGCAACCGCACCATCATTGCCGCTCGGCGCGGCGTGGAAGCCAGCCAGGCCGATGTGCAGATCGCATCGCAGCGGCCCAACCCGGTGCTGAGCCTGGGTGTCGAGAACATCAACCCGCACGCCGGCGTCGGCTCCGGCAACCTGCGCAGCAAGACCGTGGACTCCACGCTGCGCATCGACCAGCTCATCGAAACCGCCAACAAGGGCAACCTGCGTGTGGATGCCGCGCGCAAGGCCAGCGCCGCAGCGGGCGAGGCGGTGCAGGCCGTGGTGGCGCAGCAGACCGCCGCGGTCGAGCAGGCCTTCTTCGAGGCGCTGGTCAGCCAGGAACGCGTCGCGGTGCTCAGGGAAACGCTGGGTTTGTACGAGCGCACCCGCCAGGCCAGCGAGACGCGCCTGAAGGCGGGCGACGTGGCGCGCGCCGACGTGAACAAGCTGCAGCTCGACGTACTGCGTGCGCAGAACGACATGCGCCAGGCCATGACCGACCACTACAGCTACAAGGCAGCGCTGGCGCAGGCGATGGGGGTGCCCGGCACGCTGGCGGATAACCGGCTGGTGGCCGACTGGCCTGCGCTTGATACGCCGGCGCCGCAACCCGATTCCTACCTGCTCGAGCGCCGCCCCGACGTGACCGCCGCCGAGGCGCGCCTGGCTGCGGCCGCCGCCTCGCGCGACCTGGCCCGCGCGGGACGCGTGCCTGACGTGACCATTGGGGCGCAGGCCGAGCACTACCCGGTCTCCCCCACCAACTCCTCTGGCAGCGGCAACAGCTTCGGCGTGTTCCTGTCGATCCCGCTGTTCGTGCGCCACCGCAACGGCGGCGAGGCGCGCCGCGCTGAAGTCGACTACTACGCCGCGCTGGACGACCGCAACCGCGTGATGCTGGAGGCCGGCAACGAAATCGACCGGCTGCGCAGCCAGCTCGAAACCGCGCGCCAGTCGCTGCGCCAGATGCGCGAAGAGGTGCTGCCCGCCGCGGAAAGCGTCGCCGCCAGCGCCGAGTTCGCCTACAGCAAGGGCGCCACCGGCGTGCTCGACCTGCTCGACGCGCGGCGCGCGCTGCGCCAGACCCGGCTCGACGCCGTCGAAGCACAGGGCGCCTACGCCAAGGCGTTGTCGGCCTACCGCGCCGCGTTGCAGACCTCTACCACCATGGGCGCGCCCGTGGCCTCGCAGGCACGTCCCTGATACCGCCGTTGCCGAGCATCCTTCATGTCTCACTTGTCACGCATGTTCCGCCGCACGTCCTGCACCCGTCGTTCACTTTCCCCCGCCGATTCCGCACGGCTGTCTTCCGTCTGCGCCGTGGCGCTGTGCGCGCTGGTGCTCGCCGCCTGCGGCAAGTCCGAGCCGCCCAGGCCCGATGACGATCCCAAGGTCAGCGGCAACACCATCCAGTTTCCGGCCAGCGTGAAATCGCTGCCCGGCATTGCCGGCGAACCCGCCAAGTCCGGCGGCGAGCGCATGCTGAACCTGCCGGGCCGGCTGGTGTGGAACGAGGACAAGACCGTGCGCGTGTCCACGCCCTTTGCCGGCCGCGTGACCGAGGTCCTGGTGCAGCCCGGCGCCACCGTCAGGGCCGGCCAGCCGCTGGCCAGCCTGACTTCACCGGACTTCGGCGTGGCCCAGGCCGACGCGCGCAAGGCCGCCGCCGACAGCGCGGTCGCGGCCAAGGCGCTGGCGCGCCAGCGCGAGCTGTACGGCGCCGGCATCATCGCGCAGAAGGAACTGGAACAGTCGCAGGCCGACGCCGCGCGCGCCGCGGCCGACCTGCAGCGCACGCAGGCGGCGCTGCGCCAGTACGGCGCGGCGGCGAGCAGCGATGGCGTGAACCAGCGCTTCGCACTGCGCAGCCCGATCGACGGCCTGGTGGTCGAGCGCAACATCAACCAGGGCATGGAACTGCGCCCCGACCAGCCGCCAGCCGCGCCGTTGTTCCTGATCACCGACCCGACCACGCTGTGGGCGCAGGTCGATGCAGGGGAATCCGACCTCAGCCTGTTCCGCGACGGCGTCACCGTACAGGTGGTCACCGCCGCCTACCCCGGCGAAACCTTCACCGGCACCGTGGTCAAGATCGCCGACTATGTCGACCCGACCGCGCGCAGCATCAAGGTGCGGCTGAGCGTGCCCAATCCCGGGCGCCGCCTGAAGGCCGAGATGTTCGTCACGGCGCGCATGCCCGCGGCATCATTCGAAGGCATCGCGGTGCCTTCCAAGGCCGTGTTCCTGGCCGACAACCGCAACTATGTCTTCGTGCACACCGCGCCCAACACCTTCGAGCGCCGCCAGGTGCGCGTCGGCGTGACCATGCCCGGCACCACCGAACTGCTGGAAGGCGTGAAGGAAGGGGAGACCGTGGTGACCGAAGGCAACCTCTACCTGCAGGACATCCTGCGCGATGCCACTGCCCTGAACGCTGCAAGTCCGGCGCGTGCGGCCGACAAGAAGTGAGGACGGCCGCCACATGATCTCGCGCATCGTCAGCTTTGCCCTGCACCAGAAGCTCTTTGTCTGGCTGGGGCTGCTAATCTTCGTCGGCGGCGGCCTGGCCGCGTTCAAGAACCTGCCCATCGAGGCCTTCCCCGACGTTTCCGACATCCAGGTCAACGTCATCACGCTGTACCCCGGCCGCGCCGCGGAAGAAGTCGAGCGGCAGGTCACCATCCCGATCGAGACCGCGCTGGCCGGCACGCCCAACGCGGTGCGGGTGTTCTCGCACACCCAGTTCGGCCTGTCGTTCTTGATGGTGACCTTCAACGACCGCGCCACCGACGTGACCGCGCGCCAGCAGATCCTGGAGCGGCTGCGCAGCGTCGACCTGCCCGACGGCGTGCATCCGGACCTGGCGCCGCTGTCGACCGCGATCGGCGAGATCTTCCGCTTCCGGCTGACCGGCAAGGGCTATACGCCGCAGGAACTGCGCACGCTGCAGGACTGGGTGGTCGAGAAGAACCTGCGCCAGGTGCCGGGCGTAGCCGACCTGGTGACGATCGGCGGCACCATCAAGCAGTACGAGGTCAACCCCAACCTCGCGCGCATGCGCGACGCCAGGATCTCGCTGTCGCAGCTGTTTACCGCGCTGCAGCGCGCCAACGCCAACGCCGGCGGCGGCGCGGTGGCGCACGGGCGCCAGCAGTTCCTGCTGCGCTCGCTGGGCAGCTTCCGCACCTCGGCCGACATCGCCAACGTGGTGGTGGCCGAGAACAACGGCACGCCGATCCTGGTCAGGGACATCGCCGAGGTCAAGGTCGGCGGCGCGCCGCCGCAGGGCCTGATGGGCCAGGACGACGAAGAGGACATCGTCTCGGGCATCGTGGTGATGCGCAAGGGCGAGAACCCGTCGCAGGTGCTGGAAGCGCTGAAGCAGCGCATCGACCTGCTCGACGACCAGATCCTGCCCAAGGGCGTGAAAATCGTGCCGTACTACGACCGCTCCACGCTGATCGACAAGACGCTGCACACGGTGTTCGGCAACCTGGTCGAGGGCGCGCTGCTGGTGATGGCGGTGCTGTACCTGTTCCTGGCCAACGTGCGCGCCGCGGCGATCGTGGCGCTGGTGATCCCGCTGGCGCTGCTGTCGACCTTCATCGGGCTGACCTGGGTCGGTATCCCGGCCAACCTGCTCTCATTGGGGGCGATGGACTTCGGTATCATCGTCGACGGCGCGGTGATCGTGGTCGAGAACATCTTCAAGCGCCTGGGCGAGCTCAAGGAGCAGCAGATCCGCGACAGCAAGGCGCGGCTGCATGCGATTCTGCAGGCCACGACGGAAGTGGGCCGCCCGACCGTATTCTCGATGATCATCATCATCGCCGCGCACATTCCGATCTTCACGCTGCAGCGGCACGAGGGCAAGATCTTCGCGCCGATGGCCTATACCGTGACGGGTGCGCTGATCGGTTCGCTGATCATTTCGCTGACGCTGGTGCCGCTGCTGTGCCACCTGCTCCTGAAGAAGAACATCGCGCACGACGACAACTTCGTGGTGCGCCATTGCAAGCGGCTGTATGAGCCCATGCTGGGCTGGGCGCTGGACCACAAGAAGCTGGTGGTTGGCGCCGCGCTGGGCCTGCTGGTGGTGACCGTGGGCGTTGGAAAATTCCTCGGCAGCGAGTTCCTGCCCGAACTTGACGAAGGCTCGATGTGGGTCAGCTTCGACCTGCCGGCCTCGGTCTCGATCGACGAGGCGCGCGACCAGGCGCGGCTGCTGCGCAGCGTCATCCGCAAGACGCCGGAGGTCAATACCACCATCTCCAAGGTGGGCCGCCCCGACGACGGCACCGACCCCAAGCTGATCAACACCGTCGAGGTCCTGGTCGACCTCAAGCCCGAGAAGCAATGGCGCGATGGCTTCAACAAGCGCGCCATCATCGGCGAGATCGACAAGAACCTGCGCCAGCTGCCCGGCATCGAGCCCAATTTCTCGCAGCCGGTGCGCGACAACATCCTGGAAAGCATCTCGCAGATCAAAGGCCAGATCGTGATCAAGGTGCAGAGCGACAGCCTTGAGCAGAACAAGAAGGTGGCCGACCAGATCCTGGCCAACGTGCAGTCGGTCAAGGGCGTGATGCGCGCCTTTATCGACCGCGACGGCGAACTGCCGCAGTACGTGCTGGAGTTCGATCGCGCGCAGGCTGCGCGCTACGGCATCAACGTGGCCGACGTGCAAGACCTGATGGAAACCGCGCTGGCCGGCAAGGCCGCCACCGAGCTGTGGGAAGGCGAGCGCCACTTCAGCGTGGCGGTGCGCCTGAAGCCGTCCGAGCGCGAGCTGCCCAACCTGCCCAATATCTTCATGCAGACCGCCGACGGCGCGCAGGTGCCGCTGTCGCAACTGGTGACCTTCCGCGCGGCGTCGGGCGCGATGAACATCAGCCGCGAGAACGGCCAGCGCACCACCTCGATCGGCATCTTCATCCATGACCGCGACATGGGCAGCGTGGTCAAGGACATGCAGGCGCTGGTGAAGAAGAACGTCAAGGCCGACGACGTCAAGATCAGCTGGTCGGGCGAGTTCGAGAACCAGGAGCGCGCCATGGCGCGGCTGGCGATCGTGGTGCCGCTGTCGGTGCTGATGATCTTCCTGCTGCTGTTCAACGCGTTCAAGTCGTTCAAGAGCGCGACGCTGATCATCTCGAACATCCCGTTCGCGCTGATCGGCGGCGTGTTCGCGTTGTTCCTGACCGGCATCCCGCTGTCGGTGTCGGCGGCGATCGGCTTTATCGCGCTGTTCGGCCAGGCGGTGCTCAACGGCGTGGTGATGGTGACCTACTTCAACCAGCTGCGCGACGAGGGCATGCCGGTGCGCCAGGCTGTGCTGACCGGTTCGATGGACCGGCTGCGCACGGTGCTGATGACCGCGCTGCTGGCAATGCTGGGCCTGTTCCCGATGGCGATCTCGCGTGCGATCGGTTCGGAGACGCAGCGCCCGCTGGCCATCGTCATCATCGGCGGCCTGATCACCGCCACGGTGCTGACGCTGATCGTGCTGCCGACGCTGTATGAATGGATGGTCGGCCGCAACTGGCCGGACGAAGCGGGCGAAGCGCCTGACGAGAACAAGCTGACGAAGTCGATTTCGGGCTGAGACGTTCCGGTTGGTGTGCTCCCCTCTCCCGCGAGACTATCGCGAGCGGGAGGGGGCGGCCTTCTTCACGCGCTATCCCCCGCAAGTGCCGCTCCCGGACCCTGGTGTCGGAATAGTCTGACGCGCCTTTCGGAGCCCAACGCCTGCTTCCCCTTACCCCTGCCGCCTACGCTGTACTTACGGCGTGGCCAGCAGCGCATCGCCGCCGGCCCTTTATGCGTACGACCATGCGTACGACTACGCAATCCACCTGGAAAGGAGCTCGACATGATGAAGAAATGGCTGACCGCAGCAGTGTGTTCGATGATGGTCGCTGCCCCCGCGGGCTATGCCCTGGCGCAAGCCACAGCGCCCGGCACGCCGCCATCCACCACGGCCGCCACCGGCACTCGCGCCGATTACGACGCCGCGGCCAAACAGGCTGACGCGGACTACAAGGCTGCCACCGCCAAGTGCGACGGCATGAAGGACAACGCCAAGGACGTGTGCAAGGCCGAGGCCAAGCGCGACCGCGACGTGGCCAAGGCCCAGGCCGAAGCCCGGCGCGACGGCACGCAGAAGTCCATGGCCAAGGCCGAGAAAGTGAAGGCTGACCGTGACTATGACGTCGCCAAGGAAATGTGCGACGACAAGAAGGGCAACGACAAGGACGTTTGCAAGAAGGACGCCAAGGCTGCCCATGAACAGGCACTGACGGCCGCCAAGGTCGACAAGGCCGCGGCGACCGGCTCCCGCACCGACGTGGCTGAAGCCCGCGCTGATGCCAAGAAGGACACCATGGACGCCGCTTACAAGGCCGACAAGGAACGTTGCGATGCGATGTCCGGCGATGCCAAGGACAAGTGCCAGGCTGACGTAAAGGCCAAGTACGGCAAGTAACCCGCAAGTCAGCACATGCCGGCGTTGTCGCCGGCATGGCTCAGCCGGGCCCCCGCCAGCCGTTGGCGGACTCATCAACGCAATGACGGGCGGGCGCCGCGCGTGGCCCGTCCGCCCCGCATGAAGGAGCACAACATGAACTGGGACCAGATTGAAGGCAAGTGGGAGCAGGCCAAGGGCAAGATCAAGGAAAAGTGGGGCAAGCTCACCGACGATGACATCGCGCAGATCAACGGCAAGCGCGACCAGCTCGCCGGCCGCATCCAGGAGCGTTATGGCTACTCCAAGGAGCGCGCCGAGGAAGAAATGAAGGCGTGGGAGAACGACTCGCGCTGGTAAGCGGGCCTGAACACGGCTGCAAAGGGCGGGGCGCCACTGGCGTCCCGTCTTCTTTTTTGCGGGCAACGCATTGGATACCCCCACAACGTGGGGAGTGATTCACACTGCATTAAGCAGGCGTTAGCTCTGTATGCAATGAAATGAAGCACGCGTCACGCGCGGACGGCATAACATGTCGCGTCGCGGCAGCGCGCGCCGGGGTTGGCGCCGACCTGCCGCTGCACGCCTGCCGGCCTGTCCGGCCTGCCTGGCCTGTACCCGCACTGCGCATGTACGCTGCCCTGCCTGCCTTCGTCTCGTCAATCTTCCTCGGTTACGGCCTCTATGTGCTGGTGACCAAGGGCGTCACGCGCGTGTCGGCATCGTTCTTCCTGCTGTGCGTGACCACCTTTGCCTGGCAGGGCACCTGGGTCTTCCTGTTCCAGGCCACGCATCCCGACGTGTCGCTGTTGCTGGCCCGTCTGGGTTACCTGTTCATCCTGTTCCTGCCGACGACGTTCTACCACTTCATCGCCGAAGTGACCGAGCGCCGCCAGGAGCGGCCGCTGCTGCTGGCGTCCTACGCGGTCAGCCTGGTGCTGGCGGTGCTGCTGCTGACCACCGGGCAGATGGTGTCGGGCTACTACACCTATTTCTTCGGCGACTATCCCAAGGCCGGGCCGCTGCATCCGCTGCACCTGGCGCAGACCGCGCTGGTGGCGCTGCGCAGCGCCTGGATCCTGGCCGAAGCCCGCCGCAACGCCGCCGCCGAACGCCGCAAGCGCTACAACCTGTGCCTGGTGGCGGTGGCGCTGTATTCGCTGGCGGCGGTCGACTACCTGGTCAACTACGGCGTGGCCTTCTACCCGCCGGGTGTGGTGTTCGTGGCGGCGAGCCTGGGCATCCTGGCCGTCAGCGTGGTGCGCTTCGACCTGATGCATCCGTATTCGCTGGCGGCCACGGTCGCCCATGAAGTGCGCACGCCGCTGGCGACGATCCGCATGCAGGCGCAGGAACTGGCGCGCACCTGGCCGCAGGTGCTGCAGGGCTACCAGCTGGCGGTCGAGCAGGGCCTGTGCGAGGAGCGCATGCGCCCAGGGCAGCTCGAGCGCGTGTCGAGCTTGGTCGGCGCGATCACGCGCGAGGTCGACGGCACCAGCACGGTGATCGACATGGCGCTGGCCTCGGTCACGCTCGAGCGGCTGGACCGCAGCACCTTTGCGCCGCACGGCATTGCCGACTGCGTCCATGCGGCGCTGGAGCGCTACCCGTTCCAGGGCGACGAACGCGGCTGCGTGCATGTGCGCGGCATCGATGCCAGCTGGCGCTTCGTCGGGTCCGACACGCTGCTGGTCTACGTGCTGTTCAACCTGCTCAAGAACGCGCTGCACGCGATCCGCGCCACCGGCGGCGGGCGCATCGACATCACCGGCGCGACCGAAGGCCAGCACCACGTGATCCGCTTCCGCGATTCCGGCCCGGGCATTGCGGCCGACGTGCTGCCGCGCATCTTCGAACCGTTTTTCTCGACCAAGGCGCATGGCCTGGGCGCCGGCCTCGGGCTGGCATTCTGCCGCCGCGTGATCGAGACCTTCGGCGGCCGCATCGAGTGCGAATCGATGCCGGCGGTGCATACCACCTTCACACTGCGGCTGCCGCGCTTCACCGCGATGGCCGACAGCCGGTTGCGCACCAGCACCGCCGGCTGAACCACGCCGGCGGTGCGGGACTGACATCAACGTCTTACTGCGTTTCAGCGGGTATCAGGCGGGCACGGACAGGCGGGCACTGACGCATGCCGCGCCGCCGCGGCGTCAGCTGGCAAACTCAGGCAGCGCCAGCTCATATTCCTTCACCCGTTCGATGATCCCCGCCGGAAAGCGCGAAATGCGCTTCTGCCGGTCGGCAAACACGATCTGCTGGTAACCCAGCGACACCGGCTTGCCGCCCACGCAGAAGCGGAACAGCAGGTAGGCGGAGCACTGGCGCACCTGGAAGGTGTTCAGGTAGCAGTCCACGCGCTGGAACGGGAAGGTCTCCTCGACATACTCCTGGTGCGCGCGCTTGGTCACGAAGACGCCGCCCGCAGCCAGCAGGTTGTCGTGGATGCATTCATGGAACCACCGCTCGCGGCAGATACCCTGCCATTCGAAATAGCGGGCGAAGTACGTATTCATGAAGGCATTGGAATCCTTGAGGTAGATGTCGATTGCATGGTGGAAGGTCTTGTGTCCGCCCGCCTCGAGCGAGCCTGGCTCCGGCATCGCCGTCGCGTGGTTCAGGACTTGGGGGATCACGTCTCGCATCAACATGTGTTGACTCCTTGAAAGGGCTGCAGGCGGCAGCCACGCATGCCCCGGGGAGGTCGGGGCATGGTGGCATTCTGGCCGGATGCGGTGCGCTGATGTGCATGGTGTGACACGCTGCGGGGCTGCCGCGTGGCGTGTGGCGTACGCTGATATAGTCGCCGGTGACAATCCGCCAACCAATCCGCCAACCAATCCGCCAACCTGCACACCGAGACATGGACAACCCACAAGCGATGAACGGCGCCGAAAGCCTGGTCAAGACCCTGCTGGCCAACGGCGTGGACACCTGTTTTGCCAACCCCGGCACCAGCGAGATGCATTTCGTCGCGGCGCTCGACCGCATCCCGGGCATGCGCTGCGTGCTGGGACTGTTCGAAGGGGTGGTCACCGGCGCCGCGGATGGCTATGCGCGCATGGCCGGCAAGCCCGCCGCCACGCTGCTGCATTGCGGCCCGGGCCTGGCCAACGGCCTGGCCAACCTGCACAACGCGCGCCGCGCGCAAACGCCGGTGGTCAACATCATCGGCGACCAGGCCACCTATCACCGGCCGCTGGATGCGCCGCTGACCGCCGATACCGAAGGCTGGGCCCGCCCGGTTTCATTGTGGACGCGTACCGCCACGCGTGCCGAGTCGGTCGGCGCCGATGCCGCGGCGGCGGTGCAGGCCGCACGCGCCGCCCCCGGTGGCGTCGCCAGCCTGATCCTGCCGTCCGACGTCTGCTGGGACGCGGGCGGCGTGGTCGCCGGCGCGTTGGCGCCGCTGCCGGTGCCCCGGGTCGCACCCGACGCCGTGCAGCAGGCCGCGCGCGTGCTGCGCTCCGGCCAGCCGGCGCTGATCGTGCTGGCGGGCAGCGCGCTGCGCGAAGCGCCGCTGGCCGATGCCCACCGCATCGCCGCCGCCACCGGCGCGCGGCTGATCACGCCGATGTCGAATGCGCGCGTAGCGCGCGGCCGCGGCCGCCTGGCGGTCGACCGCGTGCCGTATTCCGGCGACGCCGCGCGCGACAAGCTGGCCGGCATTCGCCACGTGATCCTGGTCGGCGCGCCGGCACCGGTGACCTTCTTCGCCTACCCGGGCAAGCCGCCGCGCCCCTATCCGGAAGACGCGGCGGTACATGTGCTGGCTCGTCCCGAGGAGGACCTGGCCGAGGCCCTGGCAAGACTGGCAGACGAAGTCGGCGCCCGCCACGCACCGCTGCCGGCAGCGGACATCCCACCGCCGGCAACGCCCGCGCGCGGTGCGGTCACTTCCGAAGCCGTGGCGCGCACCCTCAGCGCATTGCTGCCCGAGCAGGCCATCGTGGTCGAGGAAAGCGTCAGCTTCGGCCGCGCCTTCTACCCCGGCACCGTCCACGCGGCCCCGCACGACTGGCTGCAGCTGACCGGCGGCGCCATCGGCGACGGCTTGCCCCTGGCGGTTGGCGCTGCGGTCGCGGCACCGGACCGGCGCGTGGTATCGCTGCAGGCGGATGGCTCGGCCATGTACACGCTGCAGTCGCTGTGGACCATGGCGCGCGAACGGCTCGACGTCACCGTGGTGCTGCTCGCCAACCGCAAGTACGCGATCCTGCTGGGCGAACTGGCCGGTGTCGGGGCGAATCCCGGCAAGACCGCGCTCGACATGCTGGACATCGGCAATCCGGACCTGGACTGGGTCAAGCTGGCCAATGGCATGGGCGTGGAAGGAGCGCGGGCGAAGGATATGGAGACGTTCGCCGACCTGTTCCGGGCGGCTAACGGGCGCAGGGGACCGTTCCTGATCGAGTTGGTGATCTGACCAGCAGGTCAGGGGCAGCTACGTTCGGCTGCGGCAAGCGTGCGACATGCCGCAGCCGGGCAGCAGGATGCGGCAAGCGGGCAAGCGCCAGCCGCGGCGGTCAGCGCTCGCGCTGCGGCGCTGGCGCTTCATACCCCAGCAGGCTTGCCAGCAGCGGCCAGCGCCGCGCCGCCGCCTGAGCGGCGCGCAGTTCCTGGTGGTCGAAGTAGCGGCGCGGGTCGAAGCCGTCGACCTCGCTGCCCAGCACGTCGATATCGCTGCGGGCCAGCGGCAGCCCGCGTGCGTTGGCCGGTTTCATGGCTTGCCCTCGATCCAGACCCCGTCCGGCGTGCGCACGACATAGCCCTTGCCGTCGCGCATGGTCACGGTGGCCTCGTTCTCGCCGACCATCTGCGTCTGCGGCAGGTCGCTGGCATAGCTGGCCAGGTCCGGCGCCTGCGCGGAGAACGGGTTCTCGGCAATCAGGTTGGACAGCAGCTGCGACAGGCCCAGGTAGCTGCTGGGCGCGTCGATGGTGACGGTGCGGTCGTTGGGCTTGGGCAGTCCCACCAGCTTGACGCCCACCGGCACGTTGATGATGCGCGGGGTCGGGATCTCGCGCATGCCGGCGATCTGGTTGGCGTCGCCGCGCAGGGCCGCGCCATGCTCGGGCACGAACACGATCACCGCGCGCCGGCCCGATTGCGCCACCATCTCGATGACCTTGTCGATGTCGCCCAGCAGCCGCGACAGCCGTAGCGGATAGGACTCCAGGCTGGACAGCCGGTTGTTGGTCATGCGATTGCCGTCGTGCAGCGTCACGCTGTTGTAGTACAGTGCCTGCGGCCCGCCGCCGGCCTGCTCGCGATTGCGGAACCAGCGCTGCAGCACGTCGAAGTCGCCGATCACGGGCGAGCTGTCGAACGAGCGCATCGCCACCGGCAGGCCGGTGTTGGGAGGTGGCGCGACGCCGTCGACGCCAATCTCCTTCTGTACTTCCTTCAGGAAGTTGTCGAAGTGGCCGTCGTGGTTGAGCAGCATGCGGGTGGAGAAGCCCGACTGCGCCAGCGCCTGGAACAGGTGGCACTGGCCCGGCGCCGACTCGTACAGCGCCTTGTGCTCGGGCTGGCCGCAGGCCGCGCGCAGCACGCGGATCGCCGCCGGGCCGCTGTAACTGGCCGCGGAGCTGAAATTGGTGAACAGGAAATCGAAGCGCTGCAGCAGCGGGTTGTCGCGCGCGCGCGCCGTGTCGAGGTCGTCCCATGACAGCGAGCAGATATGCAGCACGATCACGTCGTACTGCGTATCGGAGGCGTTGGGCGTAGCCGCCAGCCGCGGGAAGCTGACCTGACGCAGCGCCTCCTGGTTGCGGAACGCCGCCAGCCGGGCATCCGGGCCGCTTGCTGTGACCTCGGCGCCGCCGCCGGCCAGCGCCGCGCCCGTGGTCAGTGCCGCGGTCGCTGTGCCGGCGCGGGCGCCCCCAATGCCGGCCTGGCCGCCCGGGCCGCCGCCATCGTACAGCGCCTGCCACAGCGGCACCGCGATGAGCGCGCCCAGCACCAGCGTCGTCACCCGCACCCAGCGGTTCACGAGCCAGAAGATCACCAGCGCCGCCAACGCAACCAGCAGCATCTCGCGCGTGATGACGCGCTGCGCCAGTTCCAGCATGTACGCGGGCGTAAACGCCTGCAGGTTGGTGAACTGAGACACCACGCGCGAGAACGGCGGCAGGTCCGATTCACGGTACATCAGCGCGGCGCCCGCCACCACCGCCAGCACGTGCCGCAGCGCGGACAGCGCCGGATGGCGGATGCGCACCACCAGCAGCAGCGCGAACAGCAGGTTCAGCAGCCATTGCGGATGCAGCCGGCCGATATAGAACAGGTACAGCTTGGCGATGAAGTAGAGGTTCCAGATGCCCATTGTCCGAAGCGTGGCGTTGCCGCGTTTGCGTTGTGTTTGAGGTCAGAGCCGGCGCGGGCGCACGCGCCCGGCCAGCGCCGTGGCGGCGCCGCGGAACGCATCGACCAGCCGCAGCAGCCCCTGGTAGCCCATCTCGATCACTTCCTTGAGGCCGCGCAGCGGCACGTCCACCGGCTGCTCGTCGACCCAGTGAATCCAGGCGTCGGCGCGGCCGAACGTGCACTGGATCAGCTGCTGCTCGGTGCGCGAGTCCATGCCGTCGAAGCGCACGCCCATCTGCCGCTCGACATTGCGCGTCACCACCGCCGGGAAATGGTAGCTGCGCGTGCCGCGCGACAGGCACACGCCCACGTGCGTGCCGGGCTCGACCCTGGCCTCCACCGGCAGCGCCAGGCCCAGTCCGCCGAGCGAATAGTTCTCGGTCTTGCAGGCGAGCGTGCGGCCGTCGGGCAGCAGCAGCGTCGCCGGCACGCGCATCGGGATGCGGTGCGACACGCGCACCTGGCGCGCCTCGCGTGCCACGCCGATGGCCGCGCCCAGCATCACCAGGTTGGCCAGCGCCCAGCCCAGGTTCATGATGATCGCCGAGGGCTCGAATGCCGGATCGAACAGGATGCGCCCGAAGCCCAGCAGCAGGGCGATCGCGTTCAGCGCCAGCAGCACCAGGTAAGGCTTGGAAATGGTCCAGTCCAGGTATTCCTCGCGGATCTGCCCGCCCTTGGCCGTGACATTGAACTTGCCCAGCTTCGGGTTGATGAACGCCATCGTGGTCGGCAGCACGATGTACCACGCCAGTACCGATTCATAGACCTCCGCCCAGAACGAATGCCGGTAGCGTCCCTGCAGGCGCGAGTTGGTGATGTTGGCGACGAACAGGTAGGGCAGCACGTAGGCCATGATCAGCACCGCCGAGGTGTGGATCACGTGCAGCCCGAAAACCAGGTACGCGATCGGCATGGTCAGGAAGATCAGCCGCGGTATGCCATAGAAGAAATGCAGCATCGCATTGGTGTAGCACAGGCGCTGGAACAGGTGCAGGCCCTTGCCGAACATGGGATTGTCGATGCGGAAGATCTGCGCCATGCCGCGCGCCCAGCGGATGCGCTGGCCGATATGGCCGGCGAGGTTCTCGGTGGCGAGCCCGGCGGCCTGCACGATGCGGATATAGGCGCTGTTGTAGCCGCGGCGATGCAGTTTCAGCGCGGTGTGGGCATCCTCGGTCACGGTCTCCACCGCGATGCCGCCGATTTCTTCCAGCGGCGCGCGCTTGATCACCGCGCACGAACCGCAGAAGAAGGTGGCATTCCAGAAATCGTTGCCGTCCTGGATCAGCCCGTAGAACAGGCTGCCTTCATTGGGCACGCGGCGGAAGGTGTCGAAGTTGCGCTCGAACGGGTCCGGCGAGAAGAAATGGTGCGGCGTCTGCACCATCGCGCATTTGGGGTCGGCGATAAACTCGCCCATCGTCATCTGCAGGAAGGAACGCACCGGAATGTGGTCGCAGTCGAAGATCGCGACGAACTCGCCCCGCGTGTGCCGCAGCGCCGAATTGATATTGCCCGCCTTGGCGTGCGCGTGCTCGGTGCGCGCCAGGTAGCCCACGCCAGCGTCGCGCGCGAAGTCGCGCACTTCGTCGCGGGCACCATCGTCGAGGATATAGATGCGCAGTTTATCCTGCGGCCAGTCCAGTCCCAGCGCGGCATAGACGGTCGGCTGCAGCACCCGCAACGGCTCGTTGTAGGTGGGGATCATCACGTCCACAGTAGGCCAGCTCGCGGTATCGGGAGGCAGCGGAGCCGGCTGGCGGTTGAGCGGCCAGATGGTCTGCACGTAGCCCAGGAACAGCACGATCCAGGTATAGAGCTCGGCGGCGAACAGCAGGTAGCCGAACACGGCTTCCGGCACGTTCTCGAACTGCAGCGTGGTGGTGATGCGCCACCAGATATAGCGGCCGGCCATCAATACCGACAGCGCGGCCATGGTCAGCGTCGCGGCGCGCCCCGGGATGCGCCGCAGCACCAGCAGGCCCAGGATGATCAGCGTGACCAGCAGAAACTGGTCGCCCAGCGGCAGCGGCGTGGTGCACAGCAGGATGCCCGCGGCGGCGGCCAGCGACAGCAGCGCCGGCATCAGCCACGGCATGCTTGACAAGGTGGGCGACAGCGCCTCGAGACGCAGCCCCACGCGTTTCCAGTCGATGCGCGGCAGCCGCGCCAGGATCCGCCGGCGCAGCCGCTTGGCGCGGAAGTAGACCGGTTCGAGCCAGCTGCGGAACCAGCGGCGCAGCGCGCTGGGCTCGGGGGGCGCCTGCGGCTTGCGGCGATGGTGCACGTCGGCGGCGAGCGGTACCAGTGCGCGCGGCGGCCGCAGCAGCGCGCGGCGCAGCCAGATGCCCGCGCCGTACTGGTGGCGCGGGATGTCCAGGCGCTGGCGCAGGCGCCGCCGCACCCAGTTGGCGGTGAGCAGCGCCACGTCAGGGCGCCCGCGCGGCGGAGTGCGAAAGAACACCCGCAGCAGCCACAGGCTGACCGGGGCCTCGGCGGCCACCCCCAGCTCGCGCGCGAGCGCGTGGCGCAGCGCCTGGAACCAGTCGGCCGCGCGCCGGCGCAGCGGCAGGGGCAGCAGTGCACGCATCATGTCCGGTCGGCCTCGGTGGCCATCGGGCGGGCGCCCACGTCGCGCACGCTGTCGGAACCGGCCTTGCCGCGCACGGCCAGCAGGCTCCAGCCCGATACCCACGAG
Source organism: Cupriavidus sp. NPDC089707 (assembly GCF_044748965.1). Lineage (NCBI taxonomy): Bacteria > Pseudomonadati > Pseudomonadota > Betaproteobacteria > Burkholderiales > Burkholderiaceae > Cupriavidus > Cupriavidus sp. NPDC089707. The sequence continues at coordinate 37,706 of NZ_JBIVHB010000029.1, read as the reverse complement.
GCCAGCCCCTGCAGGTCATGCGCTGCCTGAGAGTAGGGCGTGCTGCGGCAAAAGCTCTCGCCGCGGGCAAAGGCTTCGGGCACGGCAGCGTCCTCATGCACTTCATACGGCAGCAGGTCGCCGTCCAGCGTGGCGCGCAGCAGCACCGAGATATCCGTATGGAGCTGATGCGCCGGCTGCAGCCGCGTGACCGCGCAGGCCACGGCGGCGCCGGTATCGCGCAGCGCCGCGCGCAGCGGCGGCAGCGTGGCGCAGGTCTGCGGCTGCGGCGGCACCAGCACCAGCACGAGATCCGCCGCGGCGATGGCCTGGCGCGCATACGGCGACGGCCACGGCGCGCTGTCGACCAGCGCCAGCGCATTGGCCGGCAGGTCCACCTGGGCCAGCAGGCCGCGCAGCCAGTGCGGATCGCGCTCCATCCGCTCGGCCATGCGGCCTTGCTCGGCGACGCTGCCGGGATCGCCCCACGGCACGAACAGCACGCCGTCGTCGCTGCGCTGCCCCGCCTCGCTCCAGTTCACGGTGTTGCACAACCCTGCCCCGGCCGGCGCGCGCAGGCCGAAATGGAAGCCGAGCAGCCCGCGCGGGTCGCATTCGACGGCCAGCGCCGGATGGCCGTGCCACGCCAGCAGCGTGGCGAGTTCGGCGGTGACGGTGGTGCGGCCCGCGCCGCCCACGGTCGAGACGATGGCTACGGTCTTCATTCGCGCTCTCCGCTCACTTCACGCCAGCGCCGGCCGCGGATCACCACCGGCTGCAGCTGGGGCGGCAGCCGCACCGCGCGGCGCGCGCGCGGCAGGCGCCAGCGCGGCAGCAGCCGCAGCAGCCGGAAGTGCCAGACGACCCAGGCCACCGGCACTGCCAGGATCAGTCCCCAGATGAAATAGCCGAGAAACAAGTCCATGGTCGTTTCCTGTCGATCTTGCCTAGCGTTGCGGCTTCAGCGGGATGGCAAAGGCCTGCGGCCGCGCGCGCCGGCCGCGGCGCGCGCGCGAGGTCGCGGGCAGCGGGATCGGCGCGTCCTGCGGCGGCAGTTCCGCCGGCGCTGCCACCGGTGACAGCCCGGGCTGGCTGGCCAGCCAGCCGCTGTAGTCTTGCACCGGGCGCTGCGCGATATCGGATTCGAGCCGCTTGAGCGAGCCCAGGATCGATTCGGAATCGCCGCAGCGCAGCTCGCCGCCGAACAGCTCGGACATCGGCCGCACGAACACATGGCGGCACGCGGTTTCGACGTTCTCCATGCGGCAGGCGAAGAAGAAGGCGTAGACCGCGTTGCTGCCGGCGGTGCAGAGGTCGCCGGCATCCTGCATCTGGCAAGCGCGCAGCGCGTCGACATGCGCCACCTCGGGCAGCAGCGGCAGCTCCAGCAGCACGTGCGGCAACCGGATCACGCTGCTGCGTTCTAGCGTGGTGCGCACCAGCGAGATAAAGTCGGCGGGCGGCACGTAGCCCGTGGCGGCGGTGGCCAACACCGCGGACAGCGCGCTCTTGTAGTCTGGCAGGATCGGGCGCGAGAACACCTGGCCCTGGATCGCCTCGATCATGGTCTGCACGCGCGCGAACGGCGTGTTGCGGTGGATCACCAGGCTGGCGCCCAGCGTCATCATCAGCAGCTCGTAGCGCTGGCGCAGGATCTCGTGGTCCTCGCGCACCACGATCTTGAGCGCCTTGCCGCCGTCGTGGCGCAGCTGGTGCACCTGGCCGGCCAGGGTCTCGAGCTCGGCGATCTGGCCGTAGTGCAGCACCACGGTGGCCGCGACCGCACCGGCGGCGGCGGCCACCGCGGCGGCGTTGTCGTCGACCACCTGCCAGTGCGCGGGGATCCAGCGTTCGCGCAGCACGGCTTCACGGCTGGCGATGATGCGGTCCTCGTCAGGGGCCAGCAAGGTGGGCGACTCGCCGGGCGCGATGGCGTCGTCGGCGCTGCTGCCGGCCACCAGGCCACGGTCCACCGGCGAGAAGCGCAGCGGCACCACCTCAGGCGGCAGGATCGCGTCCTTGTGGCGCCAGAAGCCGACCTCCCAGACGAACTGCCCGTGCTGCTGCGCCAGCCGCGCCACGCCGGCGAAATGCCGGTGGAACCCGGCCAGCGACGCCAGCTGCAGCGCCGCCACGCCGCCGGGCGGCTCCATGACCAGCAGCACGCCACAGCTGTTGCTTGCGCACCAATGCGCCAGCCGCTCGCCGTCGTCGGCCAGCGCGACCGGATCGTCCCAGCGGAAATATCCCTGCGCGCCTTCCACCAGGAACTGGCTGCCCTGCGCGCCGCACTGGTCCACCACGGCCTGCAGCGCTTCGGTCAGCACGTCGATGCCGGAGCGGTCAGGAACGCCGCGCAGTGTGCAAACGTTGGCGCGAGTATGGAGCGTGCGCGAGCGTTCGATGTCGAGCCCGTGCGCGCGCAGCATGTCGGCGATCCCGGCCGGTTCGCGCGGGGACAGCACCGTGGTGCGCGCGCGCAGCAGGCGTGCCGCGCTCTGCCAGAACAGCGCGTCGCAGGCGGGCGTGGCGTCGGCATAGACGACGTGCACGGCGGCGGGCTCGAGCGCCGCCAGTGCGGGCGGCAGCGCGTCGATGGCCAGCGCCGGGCGCGCCTGCAGCCAGGCGCGCGGCTTCTTGCGCGAGCGCGGCGGCGGTGGGGCGGAGGGGCGGCTGGCGTCGTTCATGGTGAGGTTCGGCTCGGTCTGTGGCTCAGTGATGTGGTTCAGTGATGTGGCTCAATAAGTCGAATAAGGCCGCACCGGGGTGGGCGGGTAGGGTACGGGCCCTTGTTGCTTGTCGAAGAAATAGCGCACGTAGGCTTGCGCGCGGTTCGGGGCGTAGTCGCGCGACCGGTCGATCTCGAACACCGCGCCGGCTACCCAGTGCGGTGCGAAGCGGTACTCGATGGCCGCGCCGATGGTGTAGCTGAAGCCGCCGCCGGAGCCGCCGTCGTAGGTGGCATTGCCGGAGAGTTCCTGCAGCCGGGAATCGGTGGGATAGTACGGCATCGACTTCTCGTACGTGCTCGACAGCCCCACCGAGCCGCGCACGCGCCACGACAGCTTGTCGCGCCGCCCGGTCCAGTCCAGCGGGATGCCGAACGACAGGTAGCGCTGCGGGCTGTAGTAGCCGCCGTGGCCGAAGCTGTAGAAGCGCTCGTTCTCGCTGTAGCGCCAGTAGTTCAGCACCAGGCCGCTGGTGAGGCGCTGGTCGCGCCGCACGAAGACAGGCACGTCGAAGCCGGTGCGCACGGTGAACTCGCGGTTGGTCAGGACATTGTGACCAGTGTAGATGCCGTAGCCGAGATCGGCGAACAGGCCGAAGCGCCCCACGTCGCGCGCATAGCGCACATGCACGCCGTTGCGCACCACGCCGCCCCAGGTGGCCGCGGGCGTGACCGCGCCGGTGGCCGGGTCGATATGGGCGGGGTCGGTGGCGCCCGCGTACGACACCAGGCTGCTGGTGACGGCGCGCCGCGAGACGTCGATGGTGGTCGATGCCGGCCCCATTTCGCCGCGCCAGCGCAGTCCGCCGACGATGTTCTGCCGCAGGAATCCCAGCGGCGTGGTGCCGATGTCGGCACGCCAGCTGTTGTAGGCGCCGTTGAACTCGTAGCCGGCGGCCAGCGCCACGCCGCGGTCGTTCTGGCCGATCGGGCCAAGGCCGGCATTGCCGAGCGCGCGGATGCGCCCGAAGTCGCGCGAGGCGGACAGGTTGTCGGCGGGCAGCGTGCCGGCATCGAGCAGCACCGTGTCGGCATGGAAGAAGGCATGGCCGGTGTAGCCGTGCGGAATGCGCACGTACAGCGGGATCTCGGTCGCCAGCAGGCGCGAGATGCCGGGATCGCCGGTCTTGTGCGAGAACAGCACCGCCGAGGCCACCTGGCCTTCGCGCCGGGCTTCGAGCGAGGCCAGCGCGCGGCCGGCCGCGGTGCCTTCCGGACCGGGGCTGACGCCCTCGCGCTGCTCCATCACGCGCGCCTCGCGGTACAGCGCCGCGGCCTCGTCGAAATCGCCGCGCGACTGCGCGATGCGCCCGGCCTGCACCGCGATGTCGGCGCGCTCGGGATAGCGCTGGCGCAGCAGGCCGACCACCGCCAGTGCTTCGTCCTCGCGGCGCATCGCGGTGAGGCGGCGCGCGATCGACAGGCGCGTGTCGATGTCGTCCTCGGCGGTATCGGCGAGCACCGCGCGCACGATCTCAAGCGCCTGCTTCTCGTCGCCCTGACGCTCCAGCATGTTGGCCACCATCAGCCGCGCGCCGGCGTCCCTGGGGTTGGCCGCGAGCACCTGGCGCGCGGCGTCGGCGGCGCCGGCATAGTCGCCCTGGGCCTCGCGCAGGTCGGCCAAGGCCAGCAGCCAGCGGCGCTCGCGCTGCTGCGCTTCGGGCACGGCCATCAGCGTGCGCTGCGCCCCGGCGAAATCGCCTTCGGCGATCAGGCGGTCGCTCCCGCGCACCGCCAGCCGCAGCGACTGGTCGTCGAGGTCGGCGCGCTGCGCGGCGTTCAGGCCGGGACGCGCGCGCACGTCGGCGATCCACGCGCGCAGCGCATCGTCGCGCTCGGCCGCGGCCAGCAGTTCGCCATAACGGATGCGCACGTCGATGGCGGGGTCGTCCGGATGCGCGTCGAGCCAGTCCGTGACCAGCTTCAGGCCGGTGTCGGGCTGGCCCAGCGCGATCCATTCGCGCCCGACCGAGGCCAGCGTCTGCGGATCGTCCGGCACCTGGCCCGCGGCCGCGCGCAACCTGGCCATCGCTTCGTCTTCGCGGCCCTGCGCGGACAACTGTCGTGCTTCGCGCAGCAGGCGCTGCGCGGCCAGGTTGCCGGACAGGCGGCGCATGCCGTCGGAGCGCTCGGCGTCCGGCACGTCAGCCAACAACGCACTGGCGGCGTCGATGTCGTCGACCGAATTCAGGTACAGCGCCGCGGCATAGCGCATCTCGGCGCTCATGGTGCTCTTGTTGCTCTCGGCGGCGGCCACGCCTTCCTCCATCACGCGCCGGCCCAGCGCCGGCAGGCCCAGGTCGCGGTAGGCGCGCGCCAGCGTGAAGCGCGTCCAGGGATCCTGCGGCGCCAGCCGGATCGATTCTTCCAGCCGCGCCAGCGCCGGACTTTGCTTGCGCTGCGCCAGCAACTGTTCGCCCTGCAGCGCGAGCAGTTCGGCGCGCAGGCTGCGCAGTTCTTCGGCCGAGCCCTTGAGGCGGCTTGCGGTGCTGGCGATCAACGGCCCGGTCTCGTCGCCGCGCCCGCTTTCATTGAGCAGCTTGACCAGCGTGCGCAGGCTGCCGATATCGGGCTCGGGGCCGGCGAGGTTGGCGCGCAGCAGGCGTTCGGCCTCGGCCGGCTGGTCCTGCGCGATCAGCGCGTCGGCAAGGATGGCGCGCGCATTGGCGTTGTCCGGCTGCTGCTGCAGCGCCTGGCGCGCCAGCGCTTCGGCCTGCACCGGCTTGCCCTGGGCATTGGCCTCGCGCGCACGGGCCAGCGTGCCCCAGAACGTGGCGGTGCCCTGCAGGCTGCGCCATTTGCTGCGGTTGCCGGTATCGAGCTGGGCGGCGCGCGTGAACAGCTCGCGCGCTTCGTCGTGGCGTCCCTGGCGCAGGCGTACCAGCCCGAGGTTGCCGAGCGTCTCGCCTTCATTGCGGCGCTTGCGGTTGGCGATCTCCAGCGCGGTCTCGGCCTCGCGCACATTGCCGCGCGCCAGCTGCTTCTCTCCCTCGCGCCGCGCCTGGTATGCCGGGCTGGCCTGCTCGCGCTGGCGCGCGGTGGTGCGCTTGCCCAGCTCGGCCAGGGTCTGGCGCGCGGCGTCGTCATCCGGCACTTCCTGCAGGTAGGCCTCGTACCACTTGTAGTACGCGGGATCGTCGCTGACGTTGTAGAGCGTGCGCCGCCACATCTCCAGCGCGCCCTTGCGGTCGCCGTCGGGCCGCCGGGCAATGCGCTGCAGGATGCCGAGACCTTCCTGGCGTGTCGCCTCGCGGTCGGTCAGCAGGCTGGCCAGTGCCATCTGCAGGCGCAGGTCGTCCGGGTTCTGGCGCACGCGCGTGCGCAGCTCGGCAATGGTGGCGGTGCGCCCCGCGGGCGTGCCGGCCAGGATGCGGTAGTAATCGGTCGCCAGCTCGCCGCGGGGGGCGCCGCGCGGGAACAGCTGGCGCAGCCGGGCAATGGCTTCCTCGGACTTGCCGGCGCGCGCCAGCAGCCGGATGCGCGCCATCTCGGCCTTGTCGCGCGTGGCGATGCGGTAGGCATCTTCCAGTTCGATCGTGGCAGGGTGGCCCGGATTGGCCTGGCGCAGCCGGCGCAGGATCTTCTCGGCTTCGAGCGGGCGGTTGGAGCGCAGCTCGATCAGTCCCATCATCATCAGCGCGTCTGGCTGGTTGGGTTCGATCAGCAGCGCCTTGTCGAGGATGCCGCGCGCCACGTCGGTGCGGTTCTTGGCTTCCCACATGCGCGCCGCGGACAGCAACTGCGCCAGCTCGGGCGAGGGTTTTGCGGCCTGCTGGGCCAGCGCCGGCGCGGCCGCCATCGGCGCCACCGCGGCGGCGCCGAACAGTGCAGGCAGCAGGATCGGGCTCAGCGCGCGGGGCATCCGGTCTTCCAAGCGGGCAGCAGCGCGCCGTCCCTGGCGAAACGGAACTGGCCGTCAAGATAGCCGAGGCCGAACAGTGTCAGCACCTGGGTGTAGTAGCCGGCCTGGCCGCCGGGCTCGCGCTGTGCCAGCTCGCGCGTGCGGCGCGCCTGCGCGGCGGCCTGGTCGGCGCGGCCGAGCGCGGCCAGGTACGGCGCCACCGCGGCGCTGAAGCCGCCGTTGCCAGCATTCGTGCCGGCCGGGCCGGGCTGGCCCGTCTGCGTGTCGATGCGCTCGGGCGGATAGCCCTTGGCCGCGACATAGTCGGCCAGCGGCGTGAAGGTGCGCAGCAGCGCGGCCCGCTGCGGCTCGTCGGCCGGCAGCATGCCGGCCCACAGGTAGACGCGGATCGCGTTGTATGCGCTTTCGGCGCGGGTTGCCGCGTCGGGCAGGAAGCCGCGGCCGGCTTCATATTCGACCCAGTCGGGCGAGAAGCCGCGCGGCGCGGTGTCCAGCATCAGCCGCGCCGAAGTGCCGACCAGCTGCTGCCAGGCTGGCTCTTCCGGCAGCGCGGCGGCCAGCCGGCGCATCACCTGCAGCGGCACGTAGCTGGGATTCAGGCGCCAGCGCTTGTCGCCCAGCCTGAACCCTTGCGGGCCAGGCAGCACGGTGCGGCCCAGGCCGGGCAGCACCGCGGTTTCCTCGCGCAGGATGCGCCGTGCCAGCAAGGTGCCGAGCGCGGTGAAGCGGCGCTCCTGCCACAGCCGGCCTGCTTCCAGCAGCGCATAGGCGATCCACAGGTCCGCGTCGGATGCCGGGTTGCTGTCGATCACGCCCCAGCCGCTGCCCGCATTGCCTGCATTGCCCGCGTGGCCGGCGCTGGCGGCCTGCTCGGGTGTGAGCCTGCCCCAGATCCACGCGGGCAGGTGCGAGACCAGGTCGCCCTGCGCCAGGTTGTTCTCGGTCCACGTCAGCAGCTTGTCAAAGCTGGCACGGTCGTTGGCCACCAGCGCGAAGAACAGGCCGTAGGCCTGGCCTTCGGACACGGTGGCCTGCTGGTCCGAGCTGCGGTCGATGACGCGCCCGTCGGCGCTCATCAGGTGCTGGCGGAAGGCATCCCAGTCGGCCCACTTGCAGGCCGGCGCGGGCGCAGGGGTGGCAGCCGCGGCCAGCGCGGCGCAGGCCAGCGCGCCGGCTGCCAGCCATCGGCCCAGGCCTGTCAGCGTGCGCCGCATGTCAGCTCCCGCTGCGCCGCGCCGCCAGCCTGCCCAGGGTCCAGAACAGCGACAGCGCCACCACCAGTCCGGCCAGCAGGCCGCCGATCGCCATCAGGCTCGGGAAGGCGGACACTCGCACCCAGATGCGCGCGTACCACGGCAGGTCGCCGACGTAGTAGCGCTCGCCAAGGCGCAGGCCATCGACCTGGTCCTGCCGGATCACGGTCAGGTCGCCGCGCATCTGCGCCACCTTGCCGGGGTTCTCGAGGGCGTCCAGCACGTCGGCCACGCGGCGGTCTTCCGTGGCGGTCAGCGCGACCACGGTATTGCCGTCGGCCAGCGGCGATTCGAAGCCGACCAGCGCCGCCATCGGGCCATCGGCGGACAGGATGGCACGCCCCACAGGCGTGACCGGATCCTCGCGCACGCCGGCCAGCCAGTTCGACCAGATGCCGGTGCGCTGGTCGCGCAGCGAGATCTCGGTCTTGCCGCGCGCGATCAGCAGCGGCAGCGACTTGCCCCATTTTTCCAGCGTGGCGGCGCCGCTGCCGGTGCCGATCAGCAGCAGGTTATGGTCGCGCACGCTGTCGATCTTTGACGTCGGCACCACCGTCACGCGCAGTGACGGCAGGCCGGTCCACTTGCCCATATGGCCCAGCAGCGACAGCAGCGCTTCCTGGTCCATCGCGGTTGGCGCGTCAGGCACTACCACGGCGGTGTCGGCAAGGTCGGCCAGCCGGGTGAAGGGATAGCCGCTGTTGGCGAAGTACGCCAGGTTGGGCAGTCCGGTGTAGTGCGAGAAGCGACTGAAGTCGATGGTCGAGTCCGGGTCGATCGCCGCGCGCGCCACGTTGGTCGCCGTGGAGGAGCACAGTCCCGCCTTCTGCGAATCGATATGGAACTGGAACTGCATCTGGTTGTTGCTGCCGACGCGGAACGCCGGGATGCCGACCCGCTGCGATGCCGACGCGGTGGTGCCCGACAGCAGCGGCACGCTGACCACGTTGTGGTCGTCGGTGCTGGCCAGCGGGCGCAGGCGGTACGAGCGCACCAGCTGGTCATTGACGTCGATGCTCAGTACCGAGTCGTTGTAGGTGGGCGGCGCGGTATAGCGGTAGCGCAGGTCCAGCGGCACGTTGCTGCGGGTCCAGTCGTACAGGTCCGCCGGCACGCGCAGGTTGACGCGGATCGGGTTTGGGTTGCCGCCGGTCACCTGCAGGTCCTGCGGGTCCGGCACCAGTTCGCGGAACAGCACCGGGCGGTCGGTCGGCGCCCACGCCGGCGCGTCGTAGGGCCGGCGCGGCTTGCCGATGTCGACCGACTCCACGCGTGCGCTGTTGCCGGCCATGGCCACCTTGCCCAGCACCAGGGCATTGACCGCGGTCTGCAACTCCTGCGCATTGCGCCCGGCTACCACCAGCAGCTTGCGGTCCGGGCTGGCCGGGTTGGGCATGAGGCTGACGGCCGGGCCGGCGATTGCCGGCAGGTTCAGGCCCGCCGGGATGGTCTGCGGCGTGACGAAGGCGATGGCGTCGCTGCCGGCCGGCGCGGTCCGCGCCACCGGGAAGCGCGCCTCGCGCCAGGCGGCCAGCGCGCCCAGCCATGACGCCGCGACGCCGGCGGCGCGCAGCGTCGCGCCGTCGGCGCCCGCCGGCAACACGAACGGCACGGTCACGCGGCGGTTGTCGCGGCGGTCGAAGAACGGCGCCGGCAGCAGCGCCAGGTTATCCGGCAGCGTCACGCGCGAGGTATTGAGCGTGAGCGTGGTCGCCGGGCTGATGTCGGCCCACAGGCTCGAGTGCAGCGGATCTTCGCAATGATCCAGCGTGTAGTGCGCGATCAGCTGCACGCGCAGGTGGTTGAAGTCGGTGAAGAAGCGCGGGTCGATATCGACCTCGCGCGTGACCAGGCGCCCGGACTCCTTTTCTTCCAGCGGCAGCGTGGCGATGACTTCGTCGTTCAGCGTCAGCTTGATATGCGACAGCGGGAACACCAGCGCCGGCGAATAGGTAAAGGCCAGCCTGAGCCTGGCCGCCGTGACCACTTCATCGAGCCGCACGCCGATATCGAGCTGGCGCGCGTGGTCCACGCCGCGCAGCGCGATCGGGCCGTAGGCGCCCATCTGGCGCAGGGTGAGGACGTGGGTGGCGGTATTGGCCGCGGCGGGCTGCGGCGCGCTGCCGTCCGGGAGCTGGGCTGCCGCGCCGGTGGCCGCCGCGGAGGCCGGCTGCCGCGCGGCTGGCACGGACGCGGCACCCGCCACCGGTGGCTGGGCGCCCGCTGGCCACGACAAGCAGGACAGGGCGAGCAAGCTGGCGGCCAGAATCTGAGTGCGGTGGAAGCGGGGCGAGACGGAGCAGGTCATGAGCACGATGGCGGTTCCTCTGCATGCTCTTCCGGGGCGGATGGCACACGCGGCGCGGGAGTCTACACTGCTGCGATGGCTCGGCGCAATGTCAGGCTGTGCGGCTTACGCCGGTCGGGCCAGTGTAGCTGCAAAAGCACTGCGGGCTCCACATTACGCCAGTGTTCTAAAGAAGATTCAGCAGCGAATAAAAAAAGCGGAAACGTCACCCTCTTGCCAAAAGGGAACGTTTCCGCTTCGCGTTGTAGGAGAGGCACTGGCGCGGCCGCACGGCAAGTCGTCCGCGCTTCACTTCGGCGTGCCGCTTATCTCGCTTCGCCCGCTTACTCGCAGGTGTTGTCTGCCCGGCAAACGCCGTGCACCACCATCTCTCCCATCAGGTCCAGCGCTGCCTGGTCGGCTATGGCCTCGCGCATGGCGTCCAGTGCTGCATCGTGCGGGTCGCCGGGATTGCCGGCCGCGAGCGGCGTGTCATGCCAGCGGCCGGGCACGGCGGCGGGATCGATATCGACCCCGGCGCCGGCGGCCAGCGCGTCCAGCACCGCCTGCTCGGCCGCGGCGACGGCATCGGCGTTCAGGCGCGCCGCATGTTCCGGGCCGAAGCTGTCGAAGGCTCGCGCCGGCGGCCCGTCCAGCAGCTTCCACAAGGCCAGTTCGGTCAGCGGCGTGCAGTTGACGGTGCGCCCCGCCAGCAGCAGGCCGTGCAGCTGCTGCCGGTTAGGCTCGCCCTGCGCAAGGCCACCGTCGCACCGCACCATCACCGCGCCGTCCGTCACGCCGCCCACGCGGAAGGCACCGCTGGCGTCGGTTGTCGCCTGGCGCACCTGGCCTTGCGTATCGCGCAGCTGCACGGATGCGCCCGCCAGCGCGGCACCGACCGCGGCGGTGCCGCTGATGTCGCGCGATTCGTCACCCCCGCATGCCGCCAGGGCCGCCACCGCGCATGCGAGCACGAGGTGGCGCCAGTTTCCGGGTTGCTTGCCCATGATGTCGTCCTCAGGGCGCCAGCGCGGCCAGGTCGCGGTGCGAGCGGTTGAACAGGCCGCGCACCAGCGGCGTCGGGCGGAAATCCACGTCGAGCGGCGAGATGGTGATGTACTTGGCCACGAAGGCCGGCGTCTCGGCGGTGCGAGCGAGCGACTTCAACTCGGTTTCCGCTGCGCCTGCTTCGATCGACACCGTGTTGTCGGCATTGCGTTTGTATGCGGTGGTGAACGAATCCACGGTGCCCGGCACGGTCAGGCGTACGCCGGCGGGGGCCTGTCCGCCGGCGACGATCGGGTAATTGATGCTGAGCGGATGCGCCACGGGCAGCAGTGGCTGGCCCGCGCGACGCGTGGCTTCCAGGCTGCCGATCACGCGGGCCAGGAAGGCTCCGGCCTTGGGGAAGGTGGCAAGCGTCGCGGGAAAGCCGCTGCGCGCTTCGGCAAAGTCGACGCCGACGCTCAAGGCGATGGCCGGAACGCCGCGCCGGGCGGCGAACAGGACGTTCATCACCGTCCCCGAGTGCGGGATCGAGTCCGACAGGTTCTCGCCGAAGTTGGCGCCGGAGACGACGAGGTCGGGCGTGAAGCCGTTTTCCGGGCCGACGATCTTCAGGCCCATGGCGGTGGCATCGACCGGCGAGCCGCTGCCGATGTAGTCGGCGTTGGTGGCATTGAGCGCGCCGCCGGCCACGTAGGTGGGCTTGACCCGATGCACGCAGTACGTGTCGGCGCCGCCGGCCAGCGGTTCCACGACCAGCCGCGTACGCCCGTCGGGCACCGCGTAGGCGGCACCGGAGCCGCTCTGGTTGCTGGCCGGGCCAACCGTGATGACGCGGTGTCCCGCATCCTGCAGGGCCTTGCGCACGGCGGTGATGCCGGGCGCGGCGCAGCCATCGTCATTGGTCAGCAGCACATTGAGCGCATGGGCGGGGGTGGCTGCCGCCGCCAGGGCCGCGGCAACGAGACTCAGCCGCAAAGGGGCAGTAAGTCTAAGCATGGAACCAGTCTCCTCTTTCTGATTGGTATGGAAAGCGCTGCATGGCCGCGGCGCCAGGTAAAAAAGTCAGCAGAAAACGGCGCTGCAGCCGCCGATGCCGGCGATGTGCATGGACAGCCGGTCGCCGGCCTCGACCGGGATGAGCGCCGCGAGCGAGCCCGACAGGATGGTCTCGCCGGCCAGCAGCGGGATGCCGAAGCTGCCCAGCGTGTTCGCCAGCCAGGCCACCGCATCGGCGGGATGGCCGAGCGCGGCGCTGCCCAGTCCCGTGGCCACGCACTCGCCGTTTTTCTCAAGCGTCATGGCACAGGCGGCCAGGTCGAGATCGCGTGGACTGACACGCTCGTCGCCGATTACGTAGACGCCGCATGAAGCGTTGTCGGCGACGGTGTCCTCGATGCGGATGCGCCAGTCACGGATGCGCGAGTCGACGATCTCGAAGCACGCCGCCACTGACTCGGTCGCGTCGAGCACGTCCTCGCGCGTCACGCCCGGTCCGCGCAGGTCGCGCCGCAGGAAGTAGGCGATCTCGCCCTCGGCGCGCGGCTGGATCAGCGTGTTGGTCGGAATGGGCTGGCCAGCGGCGTAGTGCATGCTCTGCAGCAGGATGCCGAAGTCCGGCTGGTGCACGTCCAGCATCTCCTGCACGGGCTTGCTGGTCACGCCGATCTTCTTGCCGGCGACGCGGTCGCCCGCGGCGAGCCGGTGGGCGATGAAGCCTTGCTGGATGCGATAGGCGTCGTTGACGTCGAGATTGAGCCCACGGCCGCTCAGTGGCGGCACCGGTGAGCGCGTGACGAGCGCGCGGTGGAGTTCGTGGCTGAGCGTGGCGATCTGGTCGGCGTGCATGGCAGGGAACAGGGTTGCGCTGCCGCGGCTAGTGCGGCGGCAGCTCGGGACGAAGCGGGCGTCAGAACGAATACTTGGCGTTGAAGGCCACGTAGTCGCGGTCGGCCAGCGGACGGTTGGTAATGCTCGGCCCGCCGATAAACGCGGCGTAGGTCAGGTTGAGCTCCAGGTTGTTCAGGTACTTGAAGGTCAGCCCCACGCTGGCGCGCCGGTCGCCATAGCCCATCAGCGTGCCGAAGGCGCCGGCCACGGCCGAGCGGCCGCTGAACTGGTGCGCATAGGTGAGGGGCACGGTCAGGTCCCAGCCGTCGAACACGTTGTTGTAGGTCAGCGACCAGCCCAGCTGGAACGCCGCCGAGTTGCGCGTGTTGGTCAGCTGGCTGAAGCCCATCACCGGATCGACGCTCAGCACATGCAGGTAGGCGATTTCACCGAGCAGCGACTGCGAGTTGGCGAGGAAGGTCGGCCCCACCGAGTAGATCGCGGACAGTTGTCCCTGCAGTGCCTTGCCGCGAGAGGCGGTGGGCGAGCCGGCCACGTCCACCAGCATCGGAATGCCGTCCTTGTAGCTGACTTCGCCGGCGACATTGGCGCCGAGCACCTGCGTGGAAAAGCTGGCGCCGGTCAGGTTGATGCCGCCGAAGAACTTCTGCTGGTACTGCATCGAGGGGAAGAGCGAGGTCACGACGCTCGGGTTCTTGTCGTGGTACCGCAACTGATAGAGCCCGATCTCGGTGCCTTCGAATATGCGCCAACGCGCGCCCACGCCCCACTGTCCCCAGTCGGACGGGCGGATGTCCGGCCCGCGCGGGATGCGGAAGCCGGGCCCGATGATGAACTCCGCACCCGGGCCGACCAGGTCGCTGGTGCTGAAGTAGCTGCCCGGCGCCGACAGCTGGTTCGGCTTGAAGGTGAACTGGTAATAGCCCATCAGGCTGAACGACGGCGTGACCTGCAGCTGCAGCGATGCCTGCGGCACCGGCAGCAGGATGTCCTTGACCTCGGCGCCCGGCACGAACGCCTTGGTGGCATCCGCGGGCCCCTGCGCGCCGGCGATGTTTGCAAAGAACAGGCTCTCGCCCCATGCCACCACCTGGCTGCCCAGCTTGAAGCTCAGCTGGGTGCCGCCGACCGGCGTGGTGCCGTAGACATAGGCATCGAGCAGCTGGGCGCGATGCTCGTGGTAGTCCTGCGCCGATTCCGTGAACTGGTTGAACGGGCCGCTGTGGTTGACCGTGAACGGCGCGTTGTTCGAGTTGGTGCCACGGTAGGCCCAGTCGTAGAAGACGCTGCCGCGCACCAGCGCGCCGAAAGCGCCGTGGCGCAGGTGGGCTTCGCCCAGCAGCGACACGCGGTTGGCAATTATGTCGCCGGGCTTGAAGTTGCGGTCGCCGTCGTCGCCGTTGATATTCGCCGGGCTCAGCAGCGTGTCGCTGCGATGGCCGGTTCGCACCGCAGCGCCGTACGACGCGGTGACGCTGTAATCGAGCGTAGTGTCGCGGCCAAACTCGATCGTGTCGCCGGCCCGTGCGGCAGGCGCCAGCAGCGTGGCCAGCGCTGCCAGCGCGGCCGCTACGGCGATCGGCCGCAGCCGGCTGCGGCGCTTCACTGGGCCGCGTGGTGGTTGGTGCATGGTGGTCTCCCCTTGGTTTCCGTGGTGGTTCATGGCCTGGCACTTCGAATGGCGCGCATCTGGCCGCAAGCGTAGAGAGCGGGAGACCTGCACAAATCGGCAGAACGGACTAGGCGGTTTCCCTACGCGGTGCGGTTGAGCGAGGCCGCGTCGAGAAAGGCCGGGCGTTCGCCGCCGCCATCGATAACGAGGTTGGCGCCGGACACGTACGACGCCTGCGGCGAAGCCAGGAACAGGCAGGCGCTGGCGATGTCATCGGGCTGTGCCAGGCGGCCCAGCGGGACCGTCGCCGCCATCGCGCGCAGTGCCTCGGGATCGCCGTAGTGCTGGTCGCGCGAGGTGTCGGTCAGCACCATGCCCGGACTGACCGCGGCAACGCGCACGCGCGGCGCCCATTCCACCGCGAGCGTGCGCACCGCGTTGAGGATGCCGGCCTTGGCGGCGCCATAGGCCGCGGTGCCGGGCGAGGGCCGCAGCGCGCTGACACTGCCCACAAACAGTTGCGTGCCGCCGCCGGGCTGCTGCTGCATGCGGGCGTTGACGCGCTGCGCCAGCTGCAGCGGTGCCACCAGGTTCAGCCGGATCACCGACTCCAGCAGGCGTGGCGAGGCATCGGCGACCAGCGCGTACGGCGAGCCGCCGGCGTTGTGGATCACGACGTCGAGCGTGGGGCTGGCCTGTGCAATCTCGGCAAGCATGGCATCGGCCTGCTCGGCGTCGCGGATGTCCGCGGCGATGAACCGGGCGCTGCGCCCGTTTGCGCACGGCAGCTCGCCGTCATGCGCGGGCGCGGTGCGTCCGCAGACGAAGACCTGCGCGCCGGCGCGCAGGAAGGCCTCGCTGATGGCGCGGCCGATGCCGCGCATGCCGCCGGTCACCAGCACGGCCTGGCCGGTGTAGTCGAATCCTGTCATGGGGTTCCCCTGTGCATGGAGGGCCCATCGTAGGAGAAGTGGCCGGATCGCTCGTAGTCCGAATGAACGATGCCCGGCATGCCGGCGCTGCGCAATATCGCTGGCAAATATCGCTGGAAATTCCACGGGAGACGCCCTCATGTCCGCTACGCCGCAGCAAACGCCTTCATCCCTGCATCCGAACCTGCCGGTCGGGCGCTTCGTCACCACTTCCGGGGGCCTGCGGCTGCACTGCCTGGACGCCGGCAGTGGCGAACCCGTGGTCTTTATCCATGGCAGCGGGCCGGGCGCGAGCGGGCACAGCAACTTCCGCTTCAACGTGCCGGCCTTCGCGGCGGCGGGCTTCCGTACCGTGGTGGTCGACCTGCCGGGGTATGGCTTGTCGTCCAAGCCGGACGACGTCGAATACACGCTGGAGTTCTTCGTCGCCGCGCTGCGCGAGCAGCTGGTGGCACTGGCGCTGCCGCGCTGCGTGCTGGTCGGCAATTCGCTTGGGGGCGCAATCGCGCTGCAGTACGCGCTGGACTATCCCGACCATGTGAGCCGGCTGGTGATGATGGCGCCGGGCGGCGTGGAAGAGCGCGAGACCTACTTCCAGATGGAAGGCATCCAGCGCATGGTGTCGCTGTTTACCGGCGGGCACATGAACCCGGAAACCATGCGCCAGCTGCTGCAGTTGCTGGTGCATGACGCCAGCCTGGTCACCGACGCGCTGGTGGACGAGCGCATGGCGGTGTGCCGCGAGCAGCCGCGCGAGGTGCTGGCCACCATGAAGGTGCCCAACCTGACCGCGCGTCTTGGCGAGATCGGCTGCCCGGTGCTCGGCTTCTGGGGCACGGAAGACCAGTTCAATCCTGCTTCAGGCGCGATGAAGTTTCTCGGCGGCTGCGCCGATGCCCGCTTTGTCATGATCAACCGCTGCGGGCACTGGGTGATGGTCGAACACGCCGCGTATTTCAATCGTGAATGTCTCGCTTTCCTTGCCGATACGCTGGCGGATACCGCGCAGGCCGTCGCGGCATAATTGGCGCCCATACCCCTACCACGACATCCGAGGAGACATCATGGAATACCCGTATAGCCTGTTCGACCTGCGCGGCAAGGTAGCCGCCATCACCGGCGCCGCGCGCGGCATCGGCGCGGAAACCGCCCGCGTGCTGGCGGCGGCAGGCGCGAAAGTGGCCGTGCTCGATGTGCTTGAAGCGGACGGCAAGGCCACCGCCGAGGCCATCCGCGACGCAGGCGGCGAGGCCGCGTTCTGGCAGCTCGACGTCACCAGCGAAAGCGACGTGGCGCGCGTGCTGGATGCGGTCGCGGCGCGCTTTGGCGGGTTGGACATCCTCATCAACAACGCCGGCATCGAAGGCCCGAACGAGCCGACCCACCAGGTGACGCTGGAGCAATGGCAGAAGGTGATGGCGGTGAACGTGACCGGCACCTTCCTGTGCACCAAGCATGCCATCGCGCACATGGAGCGCGCCGGCAGTGGGGCGATCGTCAACGTGTCGTCGATGTACGGTATTGCGGCGGGACCGGACGTGCCGCCTTACCACGCCTCGAAGGCCGCGGTGCGGATGATGGCCAAGACCGATGCCATGCTCTATGCCGCCAAGGGGATTCGCGCCAACTCTATCCATCCCGGCTATATCCGCACGCCGATGCTTGAACACGTGGCCCAGGCCTCGGGGCAGGGCGAGGCGCTGTTCGACTATCTCGGCGGCCTGACGCCGATCGGCAAGGTCGGGCAGCCGCGCGACATCGCGGCGGGCATCCTGTACCTGGTCTCCGATGCCGGACGCTATGTGACCGGCGCCGAGCTGGTGATCGACGGCGGCTACACCGCACGCTGACGGGACAGAGAGATGGACAGGGAGAAGACGATGCCCGATAGCGCCGCGATGAAAGCCACGCTGCTTGCCTATGTCGAACGCTTCAATGCCGGCGACGCCGAAGGTGTCGCCGCGCTCTACGCGGACGATGCCACGGTGGAAGATCCGGTCGGCGCGCAGCCGCTTGCCGGCAAGCCGGCCATCCTTGCCTTCTACCAGCACGCCACCGCGCTTGGCGCGCGCCTGGAGGTGGTGGCGCCGCCGCGCGGTTCGCACGGCAACGCCGCCGCGCTGACCTTTGCGGTGCATGCGCGGCTGGAAGGACGGGCGGCACGGATCGACGTGACCGACATCATGACGTTCGCCGCGGACGGGCGCTTCCAGAGCATGCGCGCCCACTGGGGGCCGGACGACGTGCACTTCATCTAAGACCGCCAACTGCAGCGATGGTCCGGCGTAGCCGCGACGATGCTGATGCCACGCGCGCGCGCATCCTTGCCAGTGCGCAGCAGCTGATGCGCCAGCGGGGCGTGCATTGCGTCACGCTGGACGATGTGGCCCGCGCGATCGGCATGACGCGCGGCGCGGTGTATGCCCACTTCCGCTCCCGCGCCGCCTTGATGGGTGCGCTGCTGTCTTGTGCCGAAGCAGACCTTGCAGACCGGCTCGCACCGCTGGACCGGCACCACGCCGGCGCGGCCACGGACGTGCTGGAGCCGGCGCTTGCCGCATTGCTCGATGGCGACGGCATGGCACGCCATGTCAGCCTGCTGGCGTTCCTGCTGCAGCACAAGTGCGGCACGGCCTGCGAGCTGTGTCCGCTGCGCGTGCGCGTGTTGCGGGGTATCGATACCTTGCGCAACACGCTGGCGGTACGGATGACGGAGCCAGGACAGGCTGGCCTGCTGGTCGCGCACCTGTGGGGCCTGTTGAGCGCCCACGCGCTGCAGCTGGCGCCCGCCGGCTTGTCCGGGTGCGCGGCATCGCTGGCACGGCTGTATGCCGCGCCTGGTATGCAACGCGATGCATACCAGGATGGCGCCGGTGGTCCGGCGTTTCCTCGGGATACCCCTTAGTCTGCTCGGACGAAGAGGCGGCGGCGGGCGCCGCCTACGATGCTGTCAAAGGACCCGGAAAGGGTGCGGAGGAGACAGCGATGAAGCGGCTCGGATTTCGTTGGGCGGCCGGCCTGGCCGCGGTAGGGGCCGGCCTGGGGGTGGCCTGGGTGCTGGCGGGCGGGAATGGGGTCGCCGTGGCGTACGGCGGTCACGATGAAGTCCGTGCTGCCGGCACGGCTGCGGACGGGTGTGATGCTGCCTGCGTGCGTAACCGCGGCGTTGCAGCCATGGTGGTACTTAGCCAGCGCCCGCCGCAGTGATGGCAGCGGGGATGTCGTCCTCGCTATAGGTCAGTGCCGGTCAGCGTTGGTCAGCGCTGACGCGTGCAGCGCTTCAGCGCGCGCCTTGACATCTCTTGCCACCTGGTCGAAGCCCTGTTTTACCCAGGCGCCGTGCTCGCGCATGATGGTTTCGGCGTTCAGGCCCAGGAACAGGTCGGTGGTGAAGTAGCGGGTGCGGCCGGGGGCGATCGCTTCGATGTACTGGTCGCGGCGGGCGGCGTCCTTGTTTTCGTCCGTGGGGCGTTGCTCCCACGACAGCAGGCGTTCTGGCTCCCACGCCACGAGGTACTCATTGACGGGGATGATCTGGTCGGTGCCTGGGATGCGGACTTGCATGTGGACCATGTCGCCCAGCCTGGCTGTTGTTTCCAGGCCGGGGCAGAAGGTGTTCCATTCGGCATAGCGCGGGAAGTCGGTCAGGACTTCCCATACCAGGGAGGCGGGCGCTTCGATTTCAACGGTGATCGAGGTGACCAGGTTTTCGGGCTTCGCCATGGTGGTGTCTCCTTTCAGTTCTTCGGTTGGAAGGACAACACTAGGTCTCGATGATGGGGGTGCGCATACCCTGAACGGACGAGTCTGGGTGGACGAAGACGAGGTGGTGTTGCTGCGGGATATTGGGGTTCTGCTCCGCGAGTCTCCAACTGCTGTGAGCTTGGTGCCGGCCTGGGGGTGATGGTCGGCATTTTTTTTGTTGGTCAGCGCTGCGGCCTGGCATTTGCCAGATGTTTGATGCGGCCGCTTCTGCGCTAACGTGAAATGGCGCGGAGCAGCGAAATCTCGCACCATGTGATCCTCTGCGCTCCCGCCGTGGTCATCTCCTATCATGGTTGTGCCTTGCCTCGAAATGGGCAGGGCCGACAGGAGCCACCGCTAACCGCGTGAGCCATTGCCGTTGGCGTCTCCAGCCTGCGATGGTCCTTCCTTTGGCGATCCGGCGAGCCGCGCTACACCCGCGTCGCCGGCATGCATGTTAGGAGAAAGCCATGGGCGAAACCCAGCAACAAACTTTCCACGCGCTGAACCAGCTGATCGCGGCTGGCAAGGACAGCGAACTGGCCTGCATGAGTGGTGCCAGCGATGTGAATGATGTGCAACTGCGCGAAATTCTGACCAGCACGGCGGCGTCGTGTCGCACGTCGGTGACGGAGCTGCAGTCCATGGTCAGCGCCATGGGCGGCCAGCCTGCTGCCCGCGGCAGCATGCAAGGGACGCTGCTACGTGGCTGGATGGCATTGCGCCACATGCTGCAGCCGGGCAACGACGACGCCATACTGGGCATCTGCGAGCACGAGGAAGAAGCCGCCAGGCGCGAGTATCAGTCCGCCCTGACGAAGTCGCTGCCACCGGAGGCCAACGCCGTGCTGCAGCGCCAGTATGACGACCTGATGCGGCATCACGGGCGGCTTCATGCCATGCGGGGCATGCAGATCCATTGACGACCGGGGCGTATCCGGGCGGCGCACTTCGTCCACTGGTACAACCATGTGCATCGGCAGCAGCATCCGCCAAGTGAGCCCGGCACAGCGCTTCTGTGTGACACGAAGCTCGGCCCGCCCCGCCCCGCCGCCTATGCCGCCTTGAGCTCGTCGAAAGCCTCGAGAGCGCGCAGGGAATAGACATAAGCGGCGCCGGCATTCATCGCGATCGCGACCCCCAGCGCATCCGCCAATTCCTCCTTGGTCGCGCCCGCCCTGGCGGCTGCGGCAGCGTGCGAGGCGATGCAGCCATCGCAACGTGTGGTCATGTCTGGTCGACGATGCGGGCAAGACCATGGACGACATCGTGGCGCAGGTCAAGCGCGTCTCCGATCTGATTGCAGAGATCAGCGCCGCCACCGCGGAGCAAAGCAGCGGCATCACGCAGGTGGGCGGCGCCGTCAATGGGCTGGACCACATCACGCAGCAGAATGCCGCATTGGTCGAACAGAGCGCGGCGGCGGCGGAGAGCCTGCGTCCGAAAGCTGAGCTTCGATGACGCTGTGTCGGAACATCAAACCTGATTTCTCGCCTACTCTGACAGAGCTGGCAGCTTGCAGGCGCCCTCTTGGAGGGTTCTCGATAGCCGGCTGCCGCGCAATCCACGGAACCGCCGGCCGGCAAGCATTTCACGCCAGGTCCGGTGGTTGTGGTCCGGGGGGAGTATGGTGAGCCCTGCGGATCGAAATTCCAGTCTTGCTGTCAAGCCAACAACATGCTGGCCGCTTCTGGTCGAAATGGTTCAGAGGGCATCGACCGAACCCTGCTGTATTTCGGTTGGCTGACCCTGTTCATCTCTCTGGCAACACCGGCCGGTTACCTGGTCGATATACAGACCTCGTACCTGCTCAAGAACCAGTTGCATGCGACGGCGACGGAGATCTCGACATTCCGGCTGGTGACGGGCATACCCGTGTACCTTGCGTTCGTTTTTGGCCTCGCGCGCGACCAATGGAACCCGCTCGGATTGCGGGATCGCGGCTTCTTCCTGATTTTTGCTCCGGCAACCGCGGTGGCATTCATCTGGGTGGCGTTTTCAGGTTTCTCATACGCGGGACTGGTCGTCGGGATACTGCTGGCAATGGTGTCGTCCCGGTTTATCGCCGCAGCCTATCAGGGGTTGATCGCGCTGGTGGGACAGGAGAAGCTCATGTCCGGGCGCCTGAGCGCCCTGTTGAACGTGGTCGGCTCCGTCCCGGTCGTTGCGGGAGCGTTCGCTTCCGGGTACATCTCCGATCATCTTGCCGCGAGAGAGGCCTTTCTCCTTGTGGCGCTGGCCGCTTTATCGATTGCTGTTCTGGGGCTCTGGAAGCCCGTATCGGTATTCGGCCATCTCTATGAGAAGCCGCGAGCCAGGGGCGCAGATTTCGTTGGGAATGTCAGGCGGCTGGTGAAGCATAAGGCCGTTTATCCAGCGATTCTCATTTGCTTTCTGTGGAATTTTGCGCCGGGGTCCGCCACGCCGCTGCAGTTCTATCTGACCGATGTGCTGCATGCATCGGATTCCATCTACTCGTACTACAACGGGATCTTTGCCGCCGCATTCATCCCGACATTCCTGCTCTATGGCCTTCTGTGCAAGAAGGTGGCACTGAACAAGTTGCTGTGGTGGGGAACGATCATCGCCGTGCCGCAGATGATTCCGCTGGCATTCATTCACTCGGCCAATGTCGCGCTGGTATTGGCAATACCGATAGGGCTGATGGGCGGTCTAGCCACGGCAGCCTACCTCGATCTCGCGATGCGATCCTGTCCGCCAGGCTTGCAGGGAACCTTGATGATGCTGGTTGATGGCGTTCTCGCGCTCTCGGCACGGGCTGGCGATCTCCTGGGCTCGTGGATCTACAACAGCAGCCCGGCGTACGGCTTCACGTATTGCGTGATCGCGACAACCGTGGTGTACGCGTTGATCCTGGCTTTGATCCCGCTGACGCCGAGATCATTGATTGCTACGAGGGACGGCGAACCAAATCCGGAGGTCGAGGCCGAGGTGCTGAACGAGGTCCGGAGAACTGAGCGTACGTAGTGTCCCGGCAGGCGCTGCGGGCCTCGCACCGTTGCTCAGCGACCGAATGAAGCCGGAACAACGCCGCGCCGTCGGCTGGACGCTGCTCGCCGCAGGGGGCATCACCACAGTGCCGTTGGTCGCGCAAGTGTTGGGAAAAGCTCAGGCATACAAGAGCCCCGACGAGAGGCGGGTCCGGTCCTGGCCCGAACCCAGCCTTCGAATCATCGCCTTTGCGAGGGCCCGATTCACCCCATGCCCGCAACGCTCGACAGCAACATCTTCACCAACACCGCCTGCCGCGTTGCCCCGGTCTTGGCAAAGATTCCCCGCAGGTGCGCGCGTACCGTGTTCTTCTTCACGCCCAGCCTCACGGCCGCTTCGTCCAGCGTCAGGCCATCGACCATCAGCAAAGCCAGCTCGATCTCTGTCGGCGTCAGGTGGAACAGCTTGCGCAGGCTGGCATGCGTGTTGCGCGGCGACCCGGCCGGGTCGCGAATGAACACCGCGACCGCGGGGCGGCGTGCCTTGTCTTCGGTGCGGTAGCTGAGGGGAATCGGCCGCACCAGCACGCTCAGCGGCGTGGCCGCCGCGGGGCGGCTGAGCAGCGTGACGTCGCTGCGCGATGCGGCCAGTGCGTGGGCCTGCGCGGCGTCTTCGAGGATCTTGCGGAACCGGCGGTTTTCCACCGGGCAGTGCGCGTGCAGCGTGCTGTCGGACAGGTAGAGTCCATCTCGCGCGCGCAGCAGGCGCGCAGCAATGTCGTTGCTGCGGATGGCCTTGCCGTGCTCGTCGAGGATGATGGTCCCGACCAGCAGCCGGTCTACGGCTTCCGCGTACAGCGCCCGTTCGGATTGCAGCAAGTCTAGCGCCGCGTGCAGGTCGACCGCGCGCTTCAGGTGCGGAAGCAGGCATTGCAGCAACGCCTTCTCCGTGGCGCCGAAATCATGGCCTGGCTGGCCGCGGCTGATGAACAGGGCGCATTCCACGCCGTCGGCGGTGACCAGGTTGGCGGCGAGGATATAGCGCAGGTGCAGCGGTGCCAGGTACTGGGTATAGAACGGGTGGGCCAGCCATCCGGCTTCGCCGAACAGTTCATCGGCGCTGAAGAGGCGGTCGGGATGCAGGTCGAGGAAGGGGCACAGCGCGTAGTACTGCTCGCTGTACGAGGGCTCGCCCGGCAGGTGCGGGCCGTAGGCGGAGGCGTTGACGATCAGGCCCGGGCGCTCGGTGGCGGGGTGGCGCAGCACCAGCGTGACGAAGACGGCGTCAAGGCGCTGGCGCACGGCTTCCAGGAAGCCGGCCCAGGGCACGGCTTCGGTGGGACCCTGGTAGAGCTGGGCGAGCAGGGCGCTGAGTTCGGCGGCCGGCAACGGATATGGCAGCATGGTCGAGGCGTTTCGGTTGATGGCCGGTGTGCTCCCCTCTCCCGCGCGCGGGAGAGGGGCTGGGGGAGAGGGCCAGCGTAGGCAATCCTGGCGACCTGCACTTCATCGAGGCTCCGGCCCTCTCCCCAACCCTCTCCCGCAAGCGGGAGAGGGGGCACGCAACTGGCCATGCAAGCTCTTTGGCCCCGGGCAGGCGCGGTCAGCATTCTCAGCAAGAATTCGGCTTCGCCCATCGTACCCACCCCCACCACCGCCTCATCGTCCATTCAGCCTAAGGCCTATCCCGCAGCCACGCCACAATCCGCTCCGCCGCCTGCTCCGCCGTGTCGGCCGTGGTGTCGATGCGAAGTTCGGGTTGCTCTGGCGCCTCGTACGGCGAATCGATGCCGGTGAAGTTCTTCAGCTCGCCGCGCCGCGCCTTGCGGTACAGGCCCTTGGGATCGCGCTGCTCGGCCACTGCCAGTGGCGTATCGATGAAGACCTCGATGAACTCCCCGTCGCCCGCCAGCGTGCGCGCCATCTCGCGCTCGGAGCGGAAGGGCGAGATGAACGACACCAGCACGATCAGCCCCGCATCGAACATCAGCCTTGCCACTTCCGCGACGCGCCGGATGTTCTCGACGCGGTCGGCTTCGGAGAAGCCAAGGTCCTTGTTCAGCCCATGGCGCACGTTGTCGCCGTCGAGCAGGAAGGTGTGGTTGCCCAATGCGTGCAGACGCTTTTCCACCAGATTGGCGATGGTGGACTTGCCCGCGCCGGACAGTCCGGTGAACCAGACGATGCGCGGCGACTGGTGCTTGAGCGCGGCGTGGGCGCGGCGGTCTACGTCGATGGCCTGCCAGTGGACATTCTGTGCCCGGCGCAGCGCAAAGTGCAGCATGCCGGCGCCGACCGTGTTGTTGGTCAGGCGGTCGATGACGATGAAGCCGCCCAGCTCGCGGCTGCGCGCATAGGGGTCGAATGCCACCGGCCGGTCCAGGTGCAAGTTGCATACGCCGATCTCGTTGAGTTCCAGCGTGCGTGCGGCCAGGTGTTCGAGCGTGTTGACATTGACCTTGTATTTCGGCTGCGCAACCGTCACGCTCACGGTGCGCGTTCCGAGTTTGAGCAGGTAGGGGCGGCCGGGCAGCATCGCATCCTCGCTCATCCACACCAGCGTGGCTTCGAACTGATCGGCCACCGCGGGCGGGTCTTCCGCGCACGCCAACACGTCGCCGCGGCTCACGTCGATCTCGTCGGCCAGCGTCAGTGTCACCGCCTGGCCGCGTACCGCGTGCTCGCATTCGCCATCGGCGCCGACGATGGCGGCCACGCGGCTTTCCCGGCCCGAAGGCAGCGCGCGCACCCGGTCGCCGCGGCGGACTTCGCCGGCGCTGACGGTGCCGGCGAAGCCGCGGAAATCCAGGTTGGGCCGGTTGACCCACTGCACCGGCAGCCGGAACGGCTCGTCCTGCACGGGTGCGCGGTCGATCGGCACGGTCTCCAGGTGCTGCATCAGCGTCGGACCCCGGTACCACGGCGTATTGGCGCTGGGCTCGGTGATATTGTCCCCACGCAGCGCGGACATGGGGATGCAGGTGATATCGGTCAGGCCGATCTGGCGCGCGAATTCTCGATACTCGGTTTCGATGCGGGTATAAATCTCGCGCGAATAGTCCACCATGTCGAGCTTGTTGACTGCCAGCACCACACGGCGGATGCCCAGCGTGGACACCAGGTAGCTGTGCCGGCGCGTCTGCGTCTGCACGCCGCGGCGCGCGTCTACCAGCAGGATGGCGAGGTCGGCGGTGGATGCGCCGGTGACCATGTTGCGGGTGTATTGCTCATGCCCCGGCGTATCGGCGACGATGAACTTGCGCTTGTCGGTGGCGAAGAAGCGGTAGGCGACATCGATGGTGATGCCCTGCTCGCGCTCGGCGGCCAGGCCGTCCACCAGCAACGCGAAGTCGAGGTTGTCGCCCTGCGTGCCCATCTTCTTCGAGTCGGCTTCGAGCTGCGCCAGCTGGTCCTCGAACAGCATCTTCGATTCATACAGCAGCCGGCCGATCAGCGTGCTCTTGCCGTCGTCGACGCTGCCGCAGGTGATGAAGCGCAGCAGGCTCTTGCTTTGCTGGGCATGCAGGTAGTTGGCGATATCGTGCTGTGCCATGACTGGCGCGGTGTCGATCAGGGTTTCCATCAGAAGTATCCCTCCTGCTTTTTCTTTTCCATCGAACCGGCCGAATCGCTGTCGATCAGCCGTCCCTGGCGCTCCGAGGTGGTTGCCAGCAGCATTTCCTGGATGATGCCGCCAAGCGTGTCGGCCTCGCTCTCGATCGCGCCGGTGAGCGGGTAGCAACCCAGCGTGCGGAAGCGGACCTTGCGCATCTGCGGCGTCTCGCCGGGGCGCAGCGGCAGGCGTTCGTCGTCGACCATGATCAGCGTGCCGTCGCGCTCGACCACGGGGCGCTCCCTGGCGTAATAGAGCGGCACGATCGGGATGTCGTTGAGATAGATGTATTGCCAGATGTCCAGCTCGGTCCAGTTCGACAGCGGGAACACGCGCAGGCTTTCGCCCTTGCGCTTGCGGGTGTTGTACTGGCGCCAGAGTTCGGGGCGCTGCATCTTTGGGTCCCAGCGGTGCTGGGCGGTGCGCACCGAGAACACCCGCTCCTTGGCGCGCGACTTTTCCTCGTCGCGGCGCGCACCGCCGAAGGCGGCATCAAAGCCGTAGTGGTCCAGCGCCTGCTTCAGCCCTTGCGTCTTCCATACATCGGTGTGGACGGCCGAGCCGTGCTCATGCGGGCTGATATTGCGTTCCAGCCCTTCGGGGTTGATATGCACGCGCAGGTCCAGGCCGAGCCGGTCCGCGGTCTGGTCGCGGAACGCGATCATCTCGCGGAACTTCCACGTGGTATCGACATGCAGCAGCGGGAACGGCGGCCGCGCGGGGTGGAAGGCCTTCATCGCAAGGTGCAGCATCACGGCGCTGTCCTTGCCGATGGAATAGAGCATGACGGGGTTTTCGCATTCCGCCACCACCTCCCGCATGATGTGGATGCTCTCCGCCTCCAGTTGCTCCAGGTGGGTCAACATCGGGTTCTCCTTTGGGTTGTGCCGGCCCCCGGGCAGGGATCTGGCATGGCCACAAGGTAGCGAGCCGGGGCCCCGCGCCACTTCGTCCGGGCGGACTAAGAAATCGCGGGCCGCGGCACGCATTTCCTAGTCCGCCCGGACGAGGAAGCGCTTGCCCCGCACTGGGTATCGTTGCTTCGCCGACGAACCACGGGAGCAGGCAGATGGCGACCACCGCCGAAGACCAATTGCTGAGCGGCCAGACCTGGGCCGAGTTTTGCGACGTGCTCAAGCGCAGCGGGCAGCAGATCCTGCGTCCGGAAGCGCCGACCGACGCGCTCACGCGCGCCGAGGGCTTCCGCTACCTGAGCCGCTTGCTGCGCATTGCGCTGGAAATGCACGTGGAATTCGCCGATCCGACGTTTCCCGGCTTTTTCTCGCCGTCGCACGAGACCGCCAAGATCGGCGCGGACAATCCGGACAACCTGTACCGCTACGCGCGCCTGGACGGCAATGCGGCGTACCGCATCCGCGGCCGGCGCGGCACGGTGGCGTACCTCAGCTTCGGCACGCAGAAGGGCGGCTACGAAACCGACGGACGCATGGTCCAGACCGGCTTTATCGACAGCAACAAGCTGGCGGTGGCAGCGGACGGCAGTTTCGAGATCGTCCTCAGCGCGCGGCCGCAGGAGGGCAACTGGGTGCGCATGGAGCCGGCCACCAATGCGCTGGTGGTGCGCCAGACCTTCCTCGACCGCAAGGCGGAGACCCCGGCCGAACTGCATATCGAGCGCGTTGACGGCAACGGCAAGCCGCCCGCGCTGAGCGCGCAGCGCCTGCACGGCGGCCTGCTGCGCGCCGCCGGCTTTGTTGAAAGCACCGCGCGCATCTTTGCCGACTGGGCAGAGGGTTACGGCGGCCATGTCAACGCCCTGCCGCCCGCGGACCAGGCCGTTTGCCAGGCGGCGGGCGGCGATCCCAACATCTTCTACTACCACTCCTGCTGGCAGCTCGCGGATGACGAGGCGCTGGTGGTCGAGGTCGACCGGGTGCCGGACTGCGAGTTCTGGAACTTCCAGATCAACAACTACTGGATGGAGTCGCTTGACTACCGCTACCACGACATCTGCATCAACAAGCACGGCGCCCGGCTCGATGCCCGTGGCGGCGTCACCGTCATCCTCAGTGCGCGCGATCCGGGCCTGCCCAACTGGCTGGAAACCGCCGGACACCGCAACGGCACCATGTGCTGGCGCTGGGTGGGCGCGGCGCAGCCGTCGCATCCGCGCACACGCGTGGTCAAGCTTGCATCGCTCAGTGAAGAGTTCAGGGAGAACAACGCATGAATGCCATCAACGTGGAGCGCCTGATTGCGCAGGCGAGCGAACAGGCCGGTGGCCTGGCCGACTTCGGTCCGGGCAACTACCGCGAGGCTCTGGACGTGCTGTCCGATTCGCTGGCGCGCGAGGCAAACCTGTCGCCGCAAGGTGCGCAGTTGCTGCAAGGCAAGCTGCAGGCCCAGCTGGTGAACCGTCTTGTGATCCAGGACTACTGCCGGCGCCATCCGGAGATCCTGCAGGAACGCGTGGAAGACCCGCTGGTCATCGTCGGCCTGCCGCGCACCGGCACCACGCTGCTGCAGCGCATGCTGGCCACCGACGCGCGCTTCTTCTCGGCGGCGTGGTGGGAAACCCGCTATCCCGCGCCGCTGCCCGGCGAGGACGCGCGCGACGCCAGCCGGCGCATTGCACTGGCACGCGACGAAGTCGCGCAGATGATCCGCTTCATCCCGGACATCCTCGCCATCCATCCGCTCGACGCGATGGCCGCCGACGAGGAATTCATGCTGATGGAGCATTCGTTCCTGTGCGCAATGGATTCCTACGCCAACGTGCCCGGCTATACCGACTGGCTGGCGCGCCAGGACCGCACGGAGGTCTACACCTACCTGAAGACCATGCTGCAGTTCCTGCAGTGGCAGAAGCGCCAGCGCGCAGAGACACCGACGGCACCGGCGCAGCGCTGGGTGCTGAAGACCCCGCAGCACCTCCATACGCTGGAAGTCCTGTTCCGGGTGTTCCCGGGCGCGCAGGTAGTGCTGACCCACCGCGATCCGGTCCAGACCATCCCGTCAATGGCCAGCATGGCCCATACGCTGTGGCGGATGTACGCCGAGGCGCCGGACCCGATCGCGGTGGGCCGCCAATGGAGCGAACAGATGCGGCGCGGCACCGATCACGCCATGGCCGTGCGCGACGCCATGCCTGCCGGCCGTTTCCTCGACGTGCGCTTCGAGGACACGGTGCGCGATCCCTTTGGCGTGGCGCAGGCGGTCTATCGCTTCGCCGGCGTGCCGCTGACTGAAGCTGCCCGCGCCGGCATGTGGGCATGGATGGAAAGCAACCCGCGCAACCAGCGCGCGGCGCACGCCTATACGCCCGAGCAGTTCGGGCTGAGCCAGGCCCAGCTGGAACGCGACTTTGCCGGCTATCGCGCGCGCCACGTGCTGAGCCGCGACTGATACCGGATACATCGAGGAGACAACAACATGCTGCTGAAAGACAAGATCGTCATCGTTTCCGGCATTGGGCCCGGCCTGGGCATCAAGCTCGCGGTGGAGGCGGCGCGTGAAGGCGCGCGTGCGGTCGCCATTGCCGCGCGCACCACTGCCAAACTGGACGAGGCGCAAGCCCGGATCGACGCACTGGGTGCCGACTGCGAAGTGCTCAAGGTGGTGACCGACATCACCGACCGCGCCCAGTCGCGCCATCTGGCCAATGAAACCGCGCGCCGCTTCGGCCGCATTGACGCGCTGGTCAACAGCGCCTTCCAGCACGGCAATTTTCCCGAGCCGGTGGAAGCCGCCGACCTGGACGTCTGGCGCCAGGTGTTCGACACCAATGTCTTCGGCACCATGACGCTGACGCAGGAGGTGGCCGCGCTGATGAAGCCGCAGGGCGGCGGCGCCATCGTGATGATCAACACCCAGGCCACGCGCAAGCCGATGCCCGGCGAATCCGGCTACGCGGCATCCAAGGGCGCGCTGGCGGTGGCCGTCAAGTACCTGGCGCGCGAGCTGGGGCCGCATGGCATCCGCGCCAACAGCATCTTCATGGGCTGGATGTGGGGCGCGCCGGTGCAGGGCTACGTCCGCCACGCCGCGGCCGAGCAGGGGGTTGGCGAGGACGCTATCATCGCACCGGTGGCCGCGCAGATCGCGTTGGGCCGGATGCCGACGGACGACGACTGCGCGCGCGCGGCGCTGTTCCTGGTGTCGGACTACGCCCGTGCGATCACCGGGGCCTCGCTGGATGCCAACGGTGGCGACTTCATGCCCTGATGCGCGGTGCCGACTCAACTGCCGATTCCGACCCAGTCCCGACCCAGTTCCGACCCAATTCTGCCGATAGCCATGACCCGCTACTTTGCCTTCAACGGTGACGCCGACGGCCTGTGCGCCTTGCAGCAGCTGCGCCTGGCCCGTCGTTTGCACGCCGGCGATGCGACGCTGGTCACCGGCGTCAAGCGCGATATCCGGCTGCTCGAGCGGATCGACGCCTGCGCCGGCGATACCGTGACGGCGCTGGACATCTCGCTCGAACAGAATCGGGATGGGTTGCTGCGGCTGCTTGCCGCCGGCGTGCAGGTGGATTACTTCGACCACCACCACGCCGGCGAACTGCCGTCGCATGCCGGGCTGCGCGCGCATATCGACGAAGCGGCGCAGGTCTGCACCAGCATCCTGGTCGACCGCCACCTCGGCGGGCGCCACCGGCGCTGGGCGATCACCGCCGCCTTTGGCGACAACCTCGGCGACGTGGCGCGCACGATGGCGGCGCAGGCGGGTCTGGACGCATGCTGCACGGCGGTGCTGGAACGGCTCGGCACCTGCCTGAACTACAACGCGTATGGCGAGTGCGTGGCGGACCTGCATTGCGATCCCGGCGAACTGGCCCAGCAGATGCTGCCATTCGCTGACCCACTGGAATTCGCCGCGCAGTGCGCCACCTACACGCTGCTGTGCGATGGCTACGAGGACGACATGGCGCAGGCACGCCGTCTGTCGCCCGTGCATGAAGTCCCCGGCGCCGCGCTGCTGGTGCTGCCCGACGCCCCGTGGGCACGGCGCGCGATCGGCGTGCTGGCCAATGAGCTGGTGCGCGGGCGTCCCGGCGATGCAATCGGCCTGCTGTCGCCCAAGTCTGGCGGCGGCTTTGCGGTCAGCGTCCGGGTGCCGCCGCACAGCATGACCGGCGCGGCCGACTTCTGCCGCGCCTTCGAGACCGGCGGCGGCCGGCGCCTGGCCGGTGGCATCAACCACCTGCCCGACGCCGAAGTGGAGCGCTTCACGCGCAGCTTTGCCGACTGCTTTGGCCAGCCATGTTGAGCTGCCCATAAGACGCGACGACGGGGCCGTGGCTGCCGGTCAGCCCGGCGCGACAAACTCCGTCACCTCCAGGTCGAATCCGGTGACCGCGCGGTACGGCACCGGATGGCTGAGCAGGCGCAGCTTGTGCGCGCCCACATCGCGCAGGATCTGCGCCCCGACGCCCAGCGCGCGCTGCGCGAAGGCCGGCGCCGGCGCGGCGGCAGGCGGCGCGGCCAGCCGCTCCAGGCGCTGCTGCGGCGATTCGCGCTCGTCCAGCAGCACCAGCACGCCGCAGCCCTCGGCGCCGATGCGGGCGAGCGAGCGTTCCAGGTTCCAGGCGGGTGGCGCCGGCGTGCCGAAGGCCAGCACGTCGCGCTGCATCTCCACGGCCTGCACGCGCGTCAGCACAGGCCTGGACGGATCGGGCTCGCCCAGCACCAGTGCCAGGTGCAGCGCGTCGGCGGGGGCGTCGTGGTAGGCATGCACGGTGAAGCGCCCGAATGGCGTGTCCAGCCCAGTCGAGTGGGTACGGCGCAGCGCGCCTTCGGTCAGCAGCCGGTGGTGGATCAGCCCGCTGATCGAAACCGCCGGCAACCCATGGCGCTGCGCAAAGGCGAGCAAGGCGGCGCCACGCAGCAGGTCGCCGTCGTCATCGAGCAGCATCGCGTAAGCGCCGGCGGCGACGCGCCCGGCCAGCCGGGGCAGGTCGGAGCAGGCCTCGGCAAAGCCGGCGCGGCGCAGCACGCCGTCGGCTTGCGCGACTACCGGAAAGATGTGCCCCGGCTGGACCAGGTCTGCAGGCTGCGCGCGCGCGGCCGCCGCCACGCGCAGCGTCAGCGCCCGGTCCGCGGCGGAAATGCCGGTGCTGACGCCGGTGGCCGCTTCGATCGATACCGTGTAGCGCTCACGCTGGCGCTGGTTGGCGGCCATCGGCGGCAGTTGCAGCCGGTCACGGCGCGCCTCGGTAATGGCCATGCAGACCAGGCCGCGCGCCTCGGCGGCCATGAAGTTGACGTCGGCCTCGGTGGTGCGTTCGGCGGCCACCAGCACGCAGCCGGTGGCCTCGGCGGTTTCATCTTCGATCACCATCACGCGCTGGCCGGCGGCCAGCGCCGCGAGCGCGTCGGCCATCGGCGGCAGGACGTGGGTCGCGTTCATGCTGCCTCCTGCCGGCTGCGGCCGCTGTTGCCACCCCAGGCCTGGCGCAGCGCCGCCGCCGCCGCATCCAGTGCATCGCTGGCCGCATCGATCACGCCCTGCATGCTGATGAAGCCGTGGAACTGCCCCGGCCAGCGGCGCACGGTGGCGCTGTTGCCCGCGCGTTGCAGCGCCTCGCCGTAGGCTTCGCCCTGGTCGCGCAGCGGGTCGAACTCTGCCGTGATGAGGGTGGCCGGTGGCAGGCCATGCAGGTCGCGCTGCTGCAGCGGGCTGGCGCGCACGTCGGCGGCATCGGCGGGATTGGCAAGGTACTGGGCGCGATACCAGTCCAGTTCCGCCGCGCTGAGGAAGTAGCCGGCCGCGCAATCGCGATAGCTCGCGCTGGCCGCCGCGCCATCGGTGCAGTCCAGGTAGGGGTAGAGCAGCAACTGGTGGCACAGGGCGATGCCGCTGCCGCGCAACTGCTGGCAGGCCACGGCGGCGAGGTTGCCACCGGCGCTGTCGCCAGCCACGGCGATCCGTGCCGGATCCGCACCCAGTTGTGCCGCATGCGCTGCCGCCCATCGCACGGCCGCGACCGCGTCGTCCGCCGCGGCCGGGAAGCGCGCTTCCGGCGCCAGCCGGTAGTCGACCGACAGCACCAGCGCGCCGCTGCGCCGGGCGAGGCTGCGGCAGATGTTGTCGTGCGAATCGAGGCCGCACAGCACAAAGCCGCCGCCGTGGAAATAGATCACGAGCGGCAGCGCCGCGCTGTCGTCGGGCCGGTACAGGCGCGCCCGCAGCGGGCCGGCCGCACCGTCCAGGGTCAGGTCGCGCTGCGCGGCGATGGCGTCGCCGGGCGCGAATCCCGGCATGGCCGCCAGCGCGGCACGGTAGTCGGCGGCGCGCAGCGTGGAGAAGTCAGGGCTGGGCATGGCGGCCATGGCATCAAGCATGGCGCGGGCCTGGGGGTCGAGCGGCATGGTGTCTCCCGGTTGCCGTTGAGGATTCAAGTTCAGAGGACGAATGCGGGGCGCGAATTCACAGCGCGAAAGCCGGCTGGCCGCCGGCGGCAATGCCTTGCGCGCGCGCCAGCGCGGCTTGCGCCGCCTGCTCGTGCGGCAGGATCCAGAAGCGGCCGGCCGAGATGCCATCGAGGATCACGCGCGCGACCTCGTCCGGCGTCATGCCGGCGGCAATGCCGCTGCGGAGCGCGCCGTTCATCTGGTTCACCTCCTGCGAGCCGGCGCCATCCAGGTCCGCGGCGATGCCGGTGGCGACCGGGCCGGGGCAGACCACCGAGACCTGGATCGGCAGGCCGGCCGCCTGCAGTTCCAGCGCCAGGCCTTCGCTGAGCGCTACCACGCCCTGCTTGGACAGCGTGTAAGGCGCCAGCCAGGGGCCGACCGCGAGGCCGGCCATCGACGCCACGTTGACGATGTGGCCCGAGCCCTGCGCGGCCATGCGCGGCACGAAGCAGCGCAGCGCATGCAGCACGCTCCACAGGTTGATGCGCAGTACACGCTCGAATACCTCCGGCGCCAGTTCCCAGCAGCGGCCGGTGGCCAGCACGCCGGCGTTGTTGACCAGCAGGTCGACACGGCCCAGGCGCAGGAAGGTTTCCGCGCACAGGTGCTCCATCTGCCGCGCGTCGGAGACGTCGGTCGGGATGGCAATGGCGATGGCGCCCTGGCCGGCAAGCGCAGCGCGCGTCGCTTCCAGCGCGTCGGCGTCGATGTCCGCCAGTGCCAGCGCATAGCCTTGCGCCGCCAAAGCATGTGCCAGCGCGCGGCCGATGCCGCTGGCCGCACCGGTGATCACTGCGGCCTGCTGCCGCGGGTTTGCCGCCATGGTCGTGGTTCTCCGTAGGAAAGAAGCGTGGAAAGAGAGGTGGAAAGAGGCGGGTATTGCCGCCCATGGACCGCCCATGGACGACTTGTAGCCGCGGCGCGGCGGCGCGGCATCGTCTGTTTGGGTGGGGCGGCGCTCCATGGCGCCACATGGCATTGCACGGCGCCTAGGGGTTTGCCCGCGCCCGGCCGGCCATGGGTCTCTCCTTAGTCTGTTTGGAGTATGTGTTTGCGCCGCCGGCGCGTGAGGATTGGCCTGTCCCTCGGGACTAGTCCGGCGTGTCTGAATATGCCGGCGTGGACTAGGGCAAACCATGAAGGCAGGGGCAAGCCGCGACCCCTTCGCCGTCCCTATAATCGGGGCACAAAAAAAGGGCCACAGAGCCCGCAGAAAGGCCAGCCGCCCGGCACGTCCGGAGCGCTGCGCACGCCACAATGGAGACAGAGGAAATGCTGATGGAGGTGAGCCACAACCAGGCAGCCGCGCACCTGTTCGCGCAGACGACGGTGTCGCTGTCTGACTTCAGCGCGTTGCTGGGCAATATCTACCAGGGACCGATGGAACAGGTGCCGTGGGGCAAGGCGCTGGAGCAAATCCGCAGGCAGCTCGACGCCAACTACGTCACGCTGATCCTGCGCTCGCCGGCCACGGACCGGCGCGGGCTCATGATCAATGCCTCGGAGCATGGTGGTTCGACCCTGCCGGGCGAGACCTCCTACAACAACTACTACTACGCGCTCGATCCCTTCATCGGCCTGCCGTCGGACCGGGTCGTGACCATCGACGAGCATCTCGGGCCAGGCGTCTGGTGCCAGAGCGAGATCTACCTGCAGTTCCTCAAGGACGTCGGCATCCGCTACATCCTGGGCGCGGACCTGCGTACCGACGACGGCGTGGAATGTCGTTTCCGTGTTTGCCGCAAGCATGAGGGCCGCGACTTCTCGGCCGCGGACAAGGCCCTGTGCACCGCGTTGCTGCCGCACCTGAAGCGCGCGGTGGACCTGCACTCGCGCCTCGACGTGGTGGAGTCAGAGCGCACCGTCTATGCCAGCGCCATCGACCGCATGCTGGTCGGCATGGTGATCCTGGACGAGACCGGCGCCATCATCAAGACCAACGCCGCGGCCGACGAAATCCTGGGCGCAAAGGACGGCATCCGGATCGCCAAGGGCGGGCTGGACGTCGAGTACGGCCAGGAGAACCGCAAGTTCCAGCGGCTGCTGCGCCAGGCGATGATGGGGCACCTGGGCACCGCGCCGGCACTGATGGAGGCGATGTCGATCACGCGTCCGTCGGGCAGCGCAAGGCTGGGCGTGCTGATCCGCACCATTCCGCTCAGCGAGTGGTCGGAGGACAACCGCAAGCGCCCGGCCTGCGTGGTCTTTATCCGCGACCCCGAACGGCGCTCGCAGGCCTCGCACGATGTGGTGCGCCAGCTGTTCGACCTCACGCCGGCGGAAACGCAGCTGGCGCTGCAGCTGGCCAACGGGCTCACGCTCGATGAAGCCGCGGACGAACTCGGCATCAGCAAGAACACGGCACGCGCGCACCTGCGCGCGATCTTCTCCAAGACCGGCGTGACCCGGCAGGCCACGCTGGTGCGCATGCTGCTGAGCAGCGTGATTTCCCTCGGCTAAGGCAAGTGTCACGGCTTTGCGCTGAGCACCAGCGCAAAGCCTTGCGGGGTTTGCAGTACCGCTCGGGTCTCATGCGGACCCTGCGCCTCGGGCAGCGTCACGCTGGCGCCTGCATCCACCAGCCGCGCAATCGCCGCGGCGATATCTTCACCCTCATCCACCTTGAACGCGAGCGCGGGCTGATCCACCAGCCGTTCTTCGCCGGCCACCAGCGCCAGTGTCAGCGCGCCCGCGTCCAGCGCGCAATAGCGGTCGCCATCGCGAAATTTCACGGCGAGTCCGAGTCCTTCGGTGAAGAACGGCAGCGCGGTATCGATGTCCGCGACGGGGTAAAGCAGCAGTCTGGCTTGCATGGTGTCCTGGTCCTTTTGAAGGTCAACAGCGGGCATCGTTGCCCGGACCCATGATAGGGATGGGCCATGCATTGCTCATAATCCAATCAGACGATGTTGCAACGCCTTGCGCCGACCACACTGCGTTTCACACAGGCCGCTTCCGGCCCGAGGCGCGGCAACCGGCGGCGTCCCGGCAGCGGTCCTGAACCATCACTGCCAGGGAAGGGGACTGCAATGCGTTTTTCGCTGATCTATGAAGCACAGACCGTCGATGCCTCGCGCGCCGGGGACCACAAGGTGTTCGATGAAATCATGGAACAGGTGGTGCTGGCCGAGGACATGGGCTTCGACGTGGTCTGGGCGGTCGAGCACACCGCGCTGACCAACTACGCGCACATGAGCGCGCCGGAAACGTTCCTCGCCTTCGTTGCGGGGCGCACGCAGCGCATCGGCATCGGCCACGGCGTGGTGTGCCTGCCGCCGGCGATGAACCATCCGGTCAAGGTGGCCGAGCGCATCGCCACGCTCGACATCCTGTCCGGCGGCCGCGTGCACTTCGGCGTCGGCAAGGGCGGCACGCAGCAGGAAGCCGGCACGTTCGGCTACGACCTGAACAGCCTGCACCCGATGATCGACGAGTCGATGTACCTGATCCCCAAGATCATGACGCAGGACGAGATCGAGCACGACGGCGAGTTCATCAAGATCCCGCGCCGCCCGATCCACCCCAAGCCGCGCCAGGACCCGCACCCGCTGATGTACCTGGCCTGCACCAACGCCGATACGCTGCAGCGCGCCGGCGCGCGCGGCATGGGCGCGCTGGTGCTCGGCTTCGGCGGCCCCGAGGATGTGGCCAAGAAGAACGAGGTCTATCGCGCTGCGTGGGAAAGCCGCAAGGCCGAGGACCAGGTGGGCTTCCGCCCGCACCAGCACCTGGCGGCGCTGTGCCCGACCATCGTGCTGGAAGATGGCCTGGCCGCGCGCAAGATCGGCATCAAGGGGCAGCGGTATTTCATGGAGTCGCTGTCGTACTGGTATGCCGGCGGCGAGCGCCCGGACCCCGCGGCATGGGACGACGAGCATGTCACCGCCACTGACGCGCAGGGCAAGGCCGTCATCAATACCAAGTTCGCTTCCGAGAAGGTCTCGGTGGACTTCAGCGATCCGTCGATGATGATGCTGAACCCGAACCACGCCTACGGCACGGTTGAGGATTGCATCGGCTACGTGCAGCGCCTGATCGATGCCGGCGCCGACGAAATCCTGTTTATCTGCCAGATGGGCACGGTGCCGCAATGGGCGCAGCTCGAGACCATCCGCAATATCGGCGAGCACGTGATCCCGCATTTCCGCCAGCAGGGCAGGAAGCTGCGCGCGCTGGCTTGAGCGCAATGTGGGGGAGGGCAGGCGGGGGCATACCTCAGGCCCGACTTCGTCAGACATACCGGCCCTCTCCCCAACCCTCTCCCGCAAGCGGGAGAGGGAGCACCTCAGCGGAAGTTGAAAAGCCAGCAGCACATCAAGCCGCTGCCGGTTTTCTCCCTCTCCCGCAAGCGGGAGAGGGAGCACCTCAGCGGAAGTTGAAAAGCCAGCAGCACATCAAGCTGCTGCCGGTTTTCTCCCCTACCCAGGAACCTGAGCTAACTCATTGTTTTTGCTGGCACGAGATTCAAGCCATGTTTGAGCGCGAGCTTGCGTAGCACGCGTTGTTCGGT
>NZ_JBIVHB010000028.1:0-79456 GCF_044748965.1 Cupriavidus sp. NPDC089707 | reverse complement strand
TCTACGATCCATCGGCCAAAGTCCCCTTCCGCCAGGTTGCCTATACCAAAGGCAGCGCGCAACCGCGGCTGGCGGTGGCGCTGGATTATATGCACCTCAGCAAGGTCGAACGGGTACTCCATTGGGAGCATGCCAAAGGGAATAGCTTCTTCATGGTCGTCGGGCCGAAGACGCACCGGCTGGCGTGCATTGCGGGGGTTCGGTTGTGGGGTTTTGGCAAGACCCGGAATCCGCCTGGCGAGACCACATGGATTCCCTTTGATACCGTGCTCAAGTTCCGATACGTCGCTCGGGGCTCCGCCTTTGAAAGCCCAGTCGCGGCACCGCAAAGCGGCATCTATGAGATGACACTGCCTGCCGGCAGACAGGCCGAAATCACGATGTTGCAAGCTGCGAAAACGACCCGCTGGTTCTGCGAGGTCACGCTCCAGGCGCCCAAGGGGCTTCCGGTGGAGCATTTCAAGCTCGATTCGTGGTTCTTCCCGGTCGACTTCACCACGCGGAAGACTGGTATCGAGCTTGTCCCAATGTTGTGCCGGCGGGTGGGCGAGCAAGGGGAAGTGCCGGACTGGAAATGGCTGAATACGACATTCAGAGAACGATATCTCGACCCGAAAATTGCTACTCACGTAGACAAATGAGCAACCGCCGCCAGTTCCTCGCCATGCTTGGCATGGCCAGCCTCACTATTTCCGGATGCACCAGAATGACTGCCAAGAACATCGAGGCCATGCCTCACGAGTACGCCTTGCTGATGGATCCTGCCAAGCGCCACGCGGCATTGGGCGATCAGCGATTGAAGATCAGCGGCGCCGACTTCGGCCTGGGTGGCACCGATTTCTATGACAAGGCGTGGGAGAACGTCCACTTCTATGACTGCATCTTTTATGGCGTCATCCAACTGTCCCGGATCCGCAACTGCGTCTTCGAGCACTGCCAGTTTCCGGGCTCGAACTTCCAGGCTCGTGCCATGGAGGATGTGCTGTTCGCGCGCAGCGACACGCTGGGCGGCGCCTATCTGATGGCGGCTGGCGGCAAGAATGTGCGCTTTGTTGAATGCGATTTTGGCGCCAAGAACCCAGACGTGAATCAATACGGAGCCATCTATTTCAGTGGGGATGTCTCATACGAGCGCTGCACCGGCCAGTACATGGATGTCAGTGGCGACAGTGTCGTTATCTATCGCGATTGCAAGTTCGGTCCGATTGATACCCAAAGCGGTAACGGAACGGACGGAAAGAACATCCGCGCCACAGTCCTGATCGAAAACTGCACATTCAAGGGACATACTGACATGGCGGCGTCCAACCTCACCAGCTTGACCATCCGCAACAGCAAGTTCGATATTCTTGAGATCCGCCGGTCCGACGTGCAGGGCGACGTGCTGATCGAGGGCGTGCAGGCGGGCGCCATGATCGGCATGCTCGACAATGCGCGCTCCATTAGCATCCGAAACAGCCAGTTCCGGGGCGTCAACGTGAATGCTGAGGATAATTACTACGAACTCTATCGCTCGCTCGATTGCGCTGTCGCACCTGAGAATCGAAAGAACCTCAAATCTGTCGTGCTGGAGAACGTGGAATGCGGGAGGGATGACGAGGGGATTTACGACATAGTCGACAACAAGCTGACCAACATCTCCCGAGGCTGTCAGATCATGGGAGGGTATGACTCCACGGTCATTCGCCATTGCACCATCCCCAGTGCTTCTCTCATGCTCGAATCCGCCAGCGTCCTGATCGAGCACTACGAAGGCGAAAAAGCCACCTTCGTCACCAGCAATATCGGTTCGCTCTCCTTCCGAAATACGGCCATCGTCAAAGCCATCGACTTCACGGGCGTCCAGGTACAGAAGCTCGAAGCCAGCGGGCTGGTGCGCTACACCGGTCAGCAGATCGTGACCAAGGACAGCAATATCCATCTTTGAAGTGGTTGGAGTCTGCAGGCGGTGCTTTCCGCGCCGGCGGCCATCTGCGTTCCGGGCAACTCCGCTGCGTCGCTTCAGGCCGCTCTTCGCACCCTTCCAGGCATAAATTCGGCAAATCTGGCAATTTCGAAGTTTTTCGGTAGACAGAATTAAATAATGCTGAATGGCATTTTTGCGTTGCCTGCCATACATTCCATACATTGAAACCCTGTGCGAGCAAGAAAAAACCCGTCCCCGGCCGCACCATGCCACCGAATCGGGAGTATGCCCATGACCGGAAAACCCATGCTTGCCGAAGAGCGCGACGTCGCCTGGGAAGCCGATGCAGGCGAACGCCCGCTCGGCCTGTTGGCACCGCTGCGCGACAAGGCCCCGATCTACTACCGGTTGCCCGACACGCCTGACGGGCATCACATCAAGGAATACGCCAGCGGCCTGCGCCAGCTGGTGCGTTTTGTCGGCGTCGAAGAACAGGTCGTGAAATACAGCCTGAGCTGACACGCCCCGGCTTTTCCTGTGGTTGTCTCCTCCAAGCCCGATCCTGCGGGCAGGGACTTGAACCCGCGGTTGCCGCGGGTTTTTTCTTGCGGTGACGGTATCCGGGCGCGCCCCGCGTCAGAACTGCGGCGCACGGCAGGTCGCACCGCCGGTACTGGCGGCTTCCGGATGCCGCGATGGTAGGCCAGCGGCAAGCGGTTCGGCAACGCCTGCCGCGCCCGCCATCTGGCGTCACGCCAGCCGCCTGGCCAGCGCCGCCACGTCGGTCCAGGTCACGCGCCGCACCATGACGCGCAGGCCGGGCCCGTGGAAATCGTCCTCGAACGGTTCCGACGCCTCGCCGCCCAGCCGTTGGTAGAACTCGCGCGCCTGCGTATTGGCCTCAAGCACATAGAGGAACAGCGGCTGCCCCGGCCAGCGCTGCGCCACGCGCTGCGCGCAATGCCCCAGCAGCCGCTTGCCCAGCCCCTGGCCGTGAAAGGCCGGCAGGACGTGCAGGTTGTCCAGGTAGATACCGAACTGGGGCTCGGCCTCGGGCAAGAGGCAGGCAAAGCCGGCGGCCGTACCGTCGACCAGTGCCAGCGTGGTCTCCGCGGGACCATCCGCGCCGTCAAGCATGCGCGCGCGCCAGGCCGCCAGCCGCTCCGGATAGGCCTGCTCGCGCAGGTACGCATCTGGCAGCATGCCGGGATAGGAGTGCTGCCAGCTGGCGGCGTGCATGGCGGCGAGGCGGTCGGCATCGGCAGCGGTGGCAGGAATCAGCGCAATGTCGGGCATAGGGACCGAACGAAACGAGATGAGAGGGGAACGGCACAGCAGGGTCAGGTGGCGCGCGGCAAGGCGCGGGCGCCTGAAGCGCGACGGTGCCAGAAGCGCCCATTGTGCCCGTGGCACGCCAAAGCTTGCAAAAGTCCGGGGAAGGGATTGCAATCGGGTGCACGACGAACCCAGCCTTCGTCCCTGTCCCCCCGGAACGAAGATTGCAGCACCCCGTGGTCACCGGCGCAATCGAGAGGAATGCCTTATGTACATGGTCTACTGGTCCGAAGCCCACGGCTCCGGACTTACGCCGCACGCGCAATCGTTTCCGAGTGACGCGATGCGCGAGGCGCTGCACTTCGCCGAAGCGCTGCGCCAGCGCCAGCATGCGGGCGAGCCGGTGAGCTTTGTCACGCTGTGCTCGGAAAACCCGAACTCGGTCGGCCGCGCCGGCGCGGCGGATCCGCCGCCCGACTATGAGTGGAAGAAGCGGCGACCGTGACGCCAGCGATCAGGCACCGGCCTGCGCTGCTCCGGCCCGCGCCGCCGGCCGCAGCGCGGCGCGCACCACGAACGCCATCACCACCGCGAACACCAGCATCGCCGACAGGAAGTACAGCCCCGCCGCCAGGCTGCCGGTGGCGTCCTTGATCACGCCGATGCCGTACGGCCCGAAGTAGCCGCCGAGATTGGCCAGCGAGTTGATGGTGGCAATCCCCACCGCGGCACTGGCGCCGGTCAGGAATTCACCGGGCAGCGCCCACACCACCGCCTGGATCGAATAGATCGAGAACGCGGTCAG
The DNA here is from genome assembly GCF_044748965.1 of Cupriavidus sp. NPDC089707. Classification (NCBI taxonomy): domain Bacteria; kingdom Pseudomonadati; phylum Pseudomonadota; class Betaproteobacteria; order Burkholderiales; family Burkholderiaceae; genus Cupriavidus; species Cupriavidus sp. NPDC089707. The sequence goes on along the minus strand of NZ_JBIVHB010000028.1, from coordinate 75,470 downwards.
GCAGATAAACAGGAACTGCAGCACCGGCGACTGCACCCAGGCGCTCAGCGCCATGGTGATCGCCGCCAGCCCCGACACCACCACGATGTGGCCGTAGCGCTCGCCCTTGCGGTCCGAGTGGCGCGGGACCAGGTACAGGCCGACCACGGCGAACAGGTAGGGCACCGCCGACAGCAGGCCGGTCATTGCATCGGTCACGCCGAACTGCTTGATGATGGTCGGCAGCCACAGCGACAGCCCGTAGATGCTCAGCGGGAACGGCAGGAACAGCAGCGACAGCAGCAGCACGCGCTTGTCCTTGAGCGCCTGCAGCGGATTGCCGTGCGGCTTGAGCGCATAGGCGGCCTGGTCGGCGGCGAGTTCGCGCTCGATCCACGCACGGTCGGCCGGTGCCAGCCATGCGGCACTGGCGGGCGATTCCGGCAGGATCCGCAGCGTGGGCAGGCACAGCAGCACCGCGGGCAGGCCGCTCAGCACGAACAGCGTCTGCCAGTTGGACATGCCCCACAGGCCCTGTGTCGACAACACCAGGCCGGCAATTGGTCCGGTGATGATCAGCGCGATCGGCTGGGCCAGCACCAGCAGTCCGATGATGCGTGCGCGATGGCGCATCGGGAACCACTTGGTCAGGAAGTACAGGATGCCCGGATACAGGCCGGCTTCGGCCGCGCCCAGCAGGAAGCGCAGCACGTAGAAGCTGTGCGCGCCCTGCGTGAACGCCATCGCCATGGTGATCAGGCCCCAGGTCAGCAGGATGCGCGCGAACCAGCGGCGCGCGCCGAAGCGCTCCAGCGCAAGGTTGCTGGGCACCTCGCACAGGAAATAGCCGATGAAGAACAAACCCGCACCCAGGCCATAGGCTGCGTCGCTGATGCCGATCGCCGCGTTCATGTGCAGCTTGGCAAAGCCGACCACCGAGCGGTCGATATACGCCACCACGTAGATCAGTGCCAGGAACGGAATCAGCCGGCGCGCCAGCATGCCGACGATGCGGGTCTCCTCCTGCGCCTGTGCGCCGGTTTCCTGTCCTGGGACGGCGCGCTCCAGCGGCGCGGTCTGTGTGCCATGCATGGCTAGTCTCCTCTGTTCTTGTAAGGGGTCGCGCCTGGGCCGCCGTGGCCGCGCGCATTCAATGCAACGGGATGGATCAGTGCGAGTGGCGCGGCACCTCGCGTCCGCGGCAACCGACCAGGAAGTCGAGGTCGCAGCCCTCGTCGGCCTGCAGCACGTGGTTGACGTAGAGCTTGCGATAGCCGCCGTCGGCGGGGGCCTGCAGCGGCTGCACGTCGGCCATGCGGCGTTCGAACTCGGCGGGATCGATGTCCAGGTGCAGGCGCCCTGCCTCGCAGTCCAGCTCGATCCAGTCGCCGTCGCGCACGATCGCCAGCGGCCCGCCGGCCGCGGCCTCCGGCGCCACGTGCAGCACCACGGTGCCGTAGGCGGTGCCGCTCATGCGCGCATCGGAAATGCGCACCATGTCCTTGATGCCCTGGCGCAGCAGCTTCGGCGGCAGGCCCATGTTGCCCACCTCGGCCATGCCCGGATAGCCGCGCGGGCCGCAGCGCTTGAGGACGAGCACCGAATTCTCATCGACGTCGAGCGACTCGTCGACGATGCGCTCCTTGTAGTGCTCCAGGTCCTCGAACACCACTGCGCGGCCGCGGTGGCGCAGCAGCTTCGGCGTCGCCGCCGACGGCTTGAGCACGGCGCCGCGCGGCGACAGGTTGCCGCGCAGGATGCGGATGCTGCCGTCGCGGATCAGTGGCTGGTCCAGCGGGCGGATGACTTCGTCGTTGGTGATCGGCGCATCCCTGACGTTGTCCCAGATCGCCTTGCCGTTGACGGTCAGCGCGCCCGGATGCGGCAGCAGGCCGGCCTCTCCCATGCGGCGCAGCACCGCGGGCAGGCCGCCGGCGTAGTAGAACTCTTCCATGAGGAAACGGCCCGACGGCATCAGGTCGACGATGGTCGGCGTGTCGCGCCCCACGTTGCTCCAGTCTTCCAGCTCGAGCGGCACACCGATGCGCCCGGCGATCGCCTTCAGGTGGATCACGGCGTTGGTCGAGCCGCCGATCGCGGCATTGACGCGGATCGCGTTCTCGAACGCCTGGCGCGTCAGGACCTTAGACAGCGTCAGGTCCTCGCGCGCCATCTCGACGATGCGGATGCCGGACATGTGTGCCAGCACATAGCGGCGCGAATCGACTGCCGGGATCGCCGCGTTGTGCGGCAGCGACGTGCCCAGCGCCTCGGCCATGCAGGCCATGGTCGAGGCGGTGCCCATGGTGTTGCAGGTGCCGGCCGAACGCGACATGCCGGCTTCGGCCGACAGGAACTGGTGCAGGTTGATCTCCCCCGCCTTCAGCGATTCATGCAGTTGCCAGACCGCGGTGCCCGAGCCGATGTCCTTGCCGTCGAGCTTGCCGTTGAGCATCGGCCCGCCGGTGACGACGATGGCCGGCACGTCGCAGCTGGCCGCGCCCATCAGCAGTGCCGGCGTGGTCTTGTCGCAGCCGGTCAGCAGCACCACCGCATCGATCGGGTTGCCGCGGATCGCCTCTTCCACGTCCATCGCGGCCAGGTTGCGCGTCAGCATGGCGGTCGGGCGCAGGTTCGATTCGCCGTTGGAAAACACCGGGAATTCCACCGGGAAGCCGCCGGCCTCGTACACACCGCGCTTGACGTGCTCGGCCAGCTTGCGGAAATGCGCGTTGCAGGGGGTAAGTTCCGACCACGTATTGCAGATGCCGATCACCGGGCGGCCGTCGAACGCATGCTCGGGGATGCCCTGGTTCTTCATCCAGCTGCGATACATGAAGCCGTTTTTGTCGGCGGTGCCGAACCACGCCGTCGAGCGCAGCGGCTTGCGTTGCTTGTCCTTGGAATCCGACATGTTGTTCCTGTGACGAGGGCCGCCGTAGGCCGGCGGCGGGGATGGCAGGGACGGCGGATCCAGCGGCATCGCCTCATGGCGGGGGCCACGCTGTCTCCGGTCGTGGTTGTTTTGTCGGACGGAGTGTATGCAGCTTGCCGATATGCTACTAATGAAGAGTTCGGCATTTGCCATATCGATATCGGCATTGGTATTAACCCCATGGAACCCCTCATCCTTTCCGCCGCGGCTGATGCGGCCCCTGCGGCACCCGCCTGGCACAGCCACACCCGCCTCAAGACGCGCCAGCTGCTGCTATTGCTGGCCGTCGCCGACGAAGGCAGCATCCACCGCGCGGCGGAACGCCTGGCGATGACACAGCCGGCCGCTTCCAAGCTGCTGCGCGAACTGGAAGAGATGCTGTCGGTACCGCTGTTCGAACGCCTGCCGCGCGGCATGGCGCCGACGGACTATGGCCGCGCGATGATCCGGCATGCGCGCGCGGTGATCGGCAGCCTGAACCAGGCGCGCGAGGAAGTGCTGGCGCTGAAGGCGGGCCGGCTTGGCCATGTGGCGATCGGCGCGATCACCTCGCCCGGCGTGCGGCTGCTGCCGCCGGCCATCGCGCGGGTGAAGGCAAGCTATCCGGGGTTGCGGGTCTCGGTGGAGATCGACAACAGCAACGTGCTGCTCGACCGGCTGGGGCAGGAAAAGCTGGACATGGTGGTCGCGCGGCTGTTTCCCGAGCACGACAAGGGTCGGCTGCGCTACGAGCCGATGGCGGAAGAGCCGGTCTGCGCCGTGGTGCGGCCCGGCCACCCCATGCTGGCGGCGCCCGCCCTGTCTCTGGCCGATACCACCGACGCCGCCTGGCTGATCCCGCCCGCCGGCACGGTGCTGCGCCATCGCTTCGAGCTGATGTTCCAGCGCGCCAGCCTGGCGCCGCCGACCAACGTGGTGGAAACCGCCGCGCTGCTGTTCCTGACGCGCTTGGTGACGCAATCAGACATGATCGCGGTGCTGACGGCGGATGTTGCGCAGTATTACGCGGCGTTCGGCATGGTGGAAGTGCTGCCGATGGCCATGCCCTGCCATATGGACGACTTCGGCCTGATCACGCCGACCGACCGGCTGATGTCGCCCGGCGCGCTGCTGGTCGCGGATGCGCTGCGCGAGACGGCGCTGCGCATCTACGGCCAGTAGTGCCAGCGTCGGATCATCCCTGTCCGGTCTGGCGCGCTGCGATCCGGCGCCTGACGGTCTCGTCGAACCAGCGGTCCATCATCGCCTTCTCATAGCGCAGCCTGTCGCTCTGGCTGTAGACGTTGACGCCCATGTTGAAGCTCTGGTCGGAGATACGCTGCTCGCCGCTGCCGATCACGGCACCGTCGCTGCCGCGCAGTTCATAGCGCAGCGTCATGCGCGGCCAGGTGACATCGCGCACGATGCGGACGTCATAGCCGCGCACGCGCCATGGCTCGAAATGTCCCGCCAGGTCGACATCGAGCACCTCGATGCTCAGCGCATGGCCCGGCGGCAGGTAGCGCGCCGCCAGCTCGTCGAAGTGGCGGCGGATATCGTTCATTACCTGCGCGCGCTCCCGGTCGCTGCCGTATGCGCTGCGGTAGGCGGCATCGGTGTAGGTTTCGGGATGGAGGAAGGAAACAGTCAGCGTTCCGGCAGGCGGCGCGGCGAAGGCACTGATGGCACCGATGGCACACATCAGGCCCATGGGCGCCGCGCAGGCGGCCAGCAGACGGCGGGATCTGGCCATGGCGAACTCCAGGACAAGGGCACTACGCCTCTTGATGCCTCTTGATTGTAGTGCGCCAGGGCCCGTCAGCCGATGATATTGAACTGGCTGAAGTACTCCTCGTTCAACTCCAGCCCCAGTCCCGGCAGGTTGTCGTCAAGCTGCAGGTAGCCGTTGTCCGGCGCCGGATCGCCCTTGAAAATGTAGTAGAACAGCTCGTTGCCAACCTCGACGTCGTGCACCGGGAAATACTCGGACATCGGCGAAGCGGTCGATGCCATGGTGAGGTGGTAGTTGTGCATCTGACCCGCATGCGGGATCACCGGCACCGACCAGGCCTCGGCCATCGCGTTGATTTTCTGCGCGGCGGTGATGCCGCCGACGCGGTTGGTGTCGTACTGGATCACGTCGACCGCACGGCGCTCCAGCAGGTCCTTGAAGCCGTACGAAGTGAACTCGTGCTCGCCGCCGGAGATCGGGAACGGGCTCGCCTTCTTCAGCTCGACATAACCTTCGATATCGTCGGCGATCACCGGCTCTTCCAGCCAGCGCGGATTGAACTCGGCCAGGCGCGGCAGCATGCGGCGCGCGTATTCCAGCGTCCAGCCCATGTAGCACTCCAGCATGATGTCGACGCCGTCGCCGACCAGCTCGCGCAGCAGCCGCACCTGTTCGATGTTCTTCCGCATGCCGGCGGGGCCGTCCTTGGGGCCGTAGCCGAAGCGCATCTTCATCGCGGTGAAGCCCTGGTCCAGGTAGCGTTGCGCTTCGGACAGGAAGGCATCGCGGTCGTCGTTGTTGTAGAGCTTTGAGGCATAGCACCAGATCTTTTCCTTGGTGCGCCCGCCCAGCAGCTTGAACACCGGCTTGCCGACAGCCTTGCCCATCAGGTCCCACAGCGCGATATCGACCGCCGAAATCGCCGCCATGCCGATGCCCTTGCGTCCCCAGGCGTGGGTGCGACGGTACATCTTCTGCCACAGGTATTCGTTGTCGAACGGATCCTGGCCGATCACCACCGGCGCCAGGTACTCGTCGACGATCTGCTTGGCCACGCGCGGGGCCAGCGCGCAGTTGCCGATGCCGACCAGGCCGGTATCGGTCTCGATCTCGACCACCATCCAGCCGTGAAAGCGGAACGAGCCCATGGCGTCGCCGCGCTCGAACAGGATGTCGGTGGCGTTGGTGCAGAAGTGCGCCTGCGGCGGCACGGTCTTGCCCTTCCATTCGAAGACGCGGGCGCGGACGTTGGTGATCTTCATGTTCAGTTCCTGATGGCGATGCGTTGGTGCGAACGCTCCCCGGCCGCGCCGGGGGCGGTCATGCTGTGATCTGGTATGGATTGAAGAGTGGCTAGGCTTGCGCGGCGGCGCGCCGTTGCGCACCCATGCGGCAGGCAATCTGGAACGCCTGCAGCGTGGCACCGGGATCGGCGCGGCCCTGCTGCGTGATGTCAAACGCGGTGCCGTGCGCCGGCGTGGTGATCGGCACCGGCAGCCCGCCCTGCACCGTCACGCCGCGCGAGAAGCCCATCAGCTTGATGCCGATCTGCCCCTGGTCGTGGTACATGGTGACGATGGCGTCGAACTGCCGCTGCAACGGACCGCCCTGCACCTTGAGGAAGATGGTGTCGGCCGGAAACGGGCCGTCGGCATTCACGCCACGCTCGCGCGCCGCAGCGACGGCCGGGGCAATCACATCGATCTCTTCGCGGCCGAAGGCACCGTTGTCGCCGTTGTGCGGATTCAGGCCGCATACGGCGATGCGCGGCGTTGCCATGCCGGCACGGCGCAGCGCCTGGTCGATCAGGTCGATGGCGGCGCCGACGCGTTCCGGCGTGATCATCGCCGGAACGTCCTTCAGGGCCACATGCGAGGTGACGCGTGAGGTCCACAGGCCGTCGAGCACGTTGAATTCGCAGAACGCGCCGTGGTAGCCGAGTTGCTCGGCAAACCAGTGCAGTTCATCGCTGTGGTCCATGCCGGCGGCGTGCAGCGAGCTCTTGTTGAGCGGCCCGAACAGGATCGAGTCTGCCTGGCCCGACTGCGCCAGCGACAGCGCCAGCGACAGCGCCAGCGACAGCGTGCCCAGGCTGTAGCGGCCGCCCTCGGCACTGGACGCGCCACGCGGATAAGCGGGCTTGCCGTCCAGTTCCCAGTGGTAGAGGCGCGGCGCGCCTTGTGCGAACCGGAGGGTATCGGTCTCTGCCAGCGCCAGCTCGACGCCCGCCACCTGCATGCCGCGGCGCCATTCGTCGCGGTCGGCGATCAGCAGGATGTCGGCCTGTTCGCTGGTGGCCGGGTCGGCCAGCAGGCGCGCGATCAGTTCGGGGCCGATGCCGGCCGGATCGCCCAGCACCATCGCGATTCGTGGACGTGAAGTCATGAAATTCTCTTGATTCTTGAAATACGGGCTCAGTCGAGCTTGACGCCAAGCTCGGCGATCAGCTTGCCATAGCGCGCGTACTCGGCGCGCGAGAAGGCATCGAACTGCGCGGCAGTCAGCGCGCCGGGTACGGCCCCCACGTCGGCCAGCTTGCGCACGGTATCCGGATCCTTGATCACGGTCGACAGCGCGGTGCCCAGCTTCTGCAGCGTGGCGGGCGGCGTGCCGGCCGGCGCATAGACGCCGTACCAGGCATTCATCTGGATGCCTGGCACGCCGGCCTCGGCCAGTGTCGGCACGTTCGGCAGCAGCGCCGAGCGCTTGTCCGCGGTCACCGCCAGCGCGCGCAGCTTGCCGGCCTTGATATGGTTGATCACCGACGGCATGGTCTCGAAGCTCATGTCCACCTGGCCGCCCATCAGGTCGACCAGCGCGCTGCTGCTGCTCTTGTACGGCACGTGCAGCAGCTTGCCCTGGATCTGGCGCGCAAACGCGGCGCCGGCCAGGTGCTGGGTGCTGCCAACGCCCGAGGAGCTGAAGCGGAACTTGTCCGGACTCGCCTGGATCTGCGCGACCAGCGCCTTGACGTCGCGCGCCGTGACCTGGTTGTTGACCACCAGCACGTTAGGCACCGAGGACACCAGCGCCACCGGCGCCAGGTCCTTGAGCGGGTCGAACTGCAGCTTGAGCAAGTGCGGCGCGATCGCCTGCGAGGTGACCACGCCCATCAGCAGCGTGTTGCCGTCCGGCGCGGCCTTGGCGGTGATGTCCGCGGCGATGGTGTTGGAGGCGCCGGGCCGGTTGTCGACCACGACGGGCTGCTTCAACTGTGCGGCAAGCTTGTCGGAGACAATGCGCGCCATCACGTCGGTGCCGCCGCCGGGCGCGGCGCCCACCATCAGACGCACCGGCCGCGTGTCCTGCGCCCAGGCGCTGGTCGTCACTGCGGCGGCCACCGTGGCCAGGCCGGCAAGTGCGCCGGCAAATGTGCCGGCAATCCGTGTCTTCATCGCTGTCTCCGTTTTGCTGTCCGGCTCTTGTGGCGCGGATGAGCAGACTATATGAGCATCAGCGATTCGCCACTACTGACGTTTTTTGAACTGGCGATCACCTGGGGTTATACCTTGGGCTATGCCTTGGGCTATACGGCTACGGCCGGCTTCCCCGCCTGCGCTTTCAGGATCGCCACCAGCTGCCGCGCGGAAGCGGGCAAGGCGCCGCCGCGCCGCGTGACGATGCCGAAGGTCTGCTGGCGCGATTGCAGGCGCACGGGCAGGATGCGCAGCATCTTCTGGCGCACGAACAGCTCCGCCACGCTGGCCGGCAGCAGCGACACCAGCCCGGGATCGCGCTGGAGCATCGCCACGGTAATCAGCGCCGACGAAGTGGAAATGGCATTGGCGGGGAAGCTGACGCCGGCGTGGTCCAGTTCGCGCTGCAGCAGCGCATGCATCGGCATGTGCCCCGCGTAAGTGATCCAGCGATATCCGGCGAGGTCGGCGAAACTCATCGTCCGCGCCCGGGACGGGGGATGGAGGTGGCCAACCACCACGGACACCTGCTCGTCGCCAAGCGGGTGGTAGTGGTACTTGCCGGGTTCGTCGCTGACCAGCGAGCGGCCGAGCACGAGGTCGAGATGGCCGTCGTCGAGCTGGCCGAGCAGGCGCAGGCTGGTGTCCTCGACGATCTCGAGCGCCAGGTCCGGATGCGCCTGCCGCAACTGCTCTAGCGCCGGCACCAGCACATCCGGCACCGCGCCCATGATCACGCCGACGGCGACGCGCCCGCCGCTGCCCGCGCGGATGCCGGCCACTTCCTCGCACATCGCACCCAGGTCCGCCACCAGCTGCCGTGCATGGCGGATCACGCAGTGGCCGAAAGCGTTGGGGCGCATGCCGCGCTTGGAGCGCTCGAACAGCGGCGCCTCCAGCATGCCTTCCAGCTCCTGCAGCGACTTGCTGGCGGCCGACTGGGTCATTGCCATCGCGGCGGCAGCCTGGTGCAGTGACTGGTGCTCGTCCAGCGCGATCAGCAAATGCAGCTGCTTCATGCGCAGGCGGCCGGTGAGGGTGTCCAGGGTCGATTTCATGTTTGGACAGGGTGAGTCGCAAAAGCGATCACAAGATGGAAAGGTTTCAATATACAGCGCTGCTGCCCCGCACGTATATTGGCCCGACCCGATTGACTGCCCAGATTGACTGCCCAGATTGACTACCCAGAACCCGCGCCGGCCATGTGCCAGCCGCAAGGAGGAGACCATGCCCCGATCCCAAGCGCCCGTCTACCGCGGCGTATTCCCGGTCGCGCCGACCATTTTCAACGAGCAAGGCGGCCTCGACCTCGACGGCCAGCGCCGCTGCATCGACTTCATGATCGACGCCGGCTCGCACGGCCTCTGCATCCTGGCCAACTTCTCCGAGCAGTTCGTGCTGACCGACGACGAACGCAGCGTGCTGATGAAGACCGTGCTGGAGCACGTGGACGGCCGCGTGCCAGTGATTGTCACCACCACGCATTTCAGCTCGCGCATCTGCGCCGAGCGCAGCCGCGCCGCGCAGGACGCCGGCGCCGCCATGGTGATGGTGATGCCGCCTTACCACGGCGCCACCATCCGCGTACCCGAGCGCGGCATCTACGACTTCTTCGCCACGGTCTCCGATGCCATCGACATCCCCATCATGATCCAGGACGCGCCGGTCAGCGGCACCACGCTGTCCGCGCCCTTCCTCGCCCGCATGGCGCGCGAGCTGGCCAACGTCTCGTACTTCAAGATCGAAGTGCCGCAGGCCGCGGCCAAGCTGCGCGAACTGATCGAGCTGGGCGGCGATGCCATCGTCGGCCCGTGGGACGGCGAAGAAGCCATCACGCTGATGGCCGACCTGGAAGCGGGCGCCACCGGCGCGATGACCGGCGCGGGCTTCCCGGACGGCATCCGCCAGATCCTGGACGCATGGCAGGCCGGCGACGCCGAGCTGGCGGCGCAGCGCTATCAGCAGTGGCTGCCGCTGATCAACTACGAAAACCGGCAAGGCTGGCTGGCGACCAGCAAGGTGCTGATGAAGGAAGGCGGGGTGATTGCTTCAGACGCGGTGCGGCATCCGCTGCAGCCGATGCATCCGGCCACGCGCGAGGGGCTGCTGAAGGTGGCGCGGCGAGTGGATCCGCTGGTGTTGCGGTGGGGGCGGTGAGGAAGTCTCTCTGCAACCTGGCATCACCACGCATCTTGTAGCGCCTGCCCTCTCCCCCGGCCCCTCTCCCGCAAGCGGGCGAGGGGAGCAAACCGTCGGTATGCAAGGGCGTAAGAATGCCCCCACCACCCTGCAGACGCTCCCCTCTCCCGCAAGCGGGCGAGGTGAGCAAACCGTCGGTATGCAAGGGCGTAAGAATGCCCCCACCACCCCTGCAGACGCTCCCCTCTCCCGCAAGCGGGAGAGGGGCGGGGGAGAGGGACGGAGCGTCCACGAAGTCGCGGCGCAAACAATGCCACTGCGCATTCTCCATCGCTAGCCACACCTTCCTGCTCACAGGACCCACCATGACCCTCACCGGAAACCTCCTGATCGGCCGCCAATCCATCCGCGGCACCTACGGCTCCCTGCACGGCATCGATGCCGCCACCGGCGCCACGCTCGAACCCGCCTTCGGCGGCGCCACGCCCGCACAGCGCGACGAAGCCTGCGCACTGGCATGGCAGGCCTTCGACACTTATCGCGAGATCGCCCCCGCGCGGCGCGCCGATTTCCTTGAAGCCATCGCCGGCAACATCCTGGCGCTAGGTGACGCGCTCATCGAGCGCTGCGCGAGCGAATCGGGCCTGCCGCGCGCCCGCATCGAAGGCGAGCGCGGGCGCACCGTGGGCCAGCTGCGGCTGTTTGCCGGCATGCTGCGCCAGGGCGATTTCCTGGAACTGCGCGTCGACCCGGCCCAACCCGAACGCCAGCCGCTGCCGCGCCCCGACCTGCGCCTGCGCCATATCCCGCTGGGCCCGGTCGCCGTGTTCGGCGCCAGCAACTTCCCGCTGGCGTTCTCGGTGGCGGGCGGCGATACCGCATCCGCGCTGGCCGCGGGCTGCCCCGTCATCGTCAAGGCGCATCCGGCGCACCCCGGCACCTCCGAACTGGTCGGCCGCGCCATCCAGAAGGCCGTGGCCGACCTGGACCTGCCCGCAGGCACCTTCTCCCTCCTCTTCGATGCCGGGCTCGAAATCGGCCAGGGGCTGGTGGCGGACCAGCGCATCAAGGCGGTCGGATTCACCGGCTCGCGCGCCGGCGGCCAGGCGCTGATGGCGATCGCCGCGGCGCGCCCGGAGCCGATTCCCGTCTATGCGGAGATGAGCAGCATCAATCCGGTGCTGCTGTTCCCCCATGCGCTGGCCAACCGCGCGCAAGCCATCGGCGCGGCCTTTGCCAGCTCGCTGACGCTGGGCGCCGGACAGTTCTGCACCAACCCCGGACTGGTGCTGGCGGTGGAAGGCGCGGGCCTGGACCAGTTCCTGGCAGCGGCGGCGGCAGGCCTGGCGGACATCGGCGCACAGAGCATGCTGACCGCCGGCATCCTGCGCGCCTACTGCAACGGCGTCGGCACGCTCGCACAGCATCCGCAGGTACAGCTGGTGGCGCGCGGCAAGGCAGGCAGTGCGCTGCAAGGGCAAGCGGCGCTGTTCAGCACCAGCGCCGAGGCCTTCCTGGCCGACGAGACGCTGCGCCACGAAGTCTTTGGCGCGTCGTCGCTGGTGGTGCGCTGCCGCGACGCGGCGGAAATGCTGCGCGTGATCGAAGCGCTGGAGGGCCAGCTTACCGCGGCCCTGCATATCGACCCCGCCGACCACGACGCCGCGCGCACGCTGCTGCCCGCGTTGGAGCGCCTGGCGGGCCGCATTCTGGTCAACGGCTTTGGCACCGGCGTGGAAGTCGGGCACGCCATGGTCCACGGCGGCCCCTGGCCAGCTACCTCGGATGGCCGCTCGACCTCGGTCGGCAGCCTGGCGATCGCGCGCTTCGTGCGGCCGGTCAGCTACCAGGACATGCCGGCGGACCTGCTGCCCGCCTCGCTGCGCCCCGACAGCGAGCAGCGCCACGCCTGGCGCCTTGACGGCAAGCCGCAGCGTTAGTTCATTGCATAACTAACGCGCCAGCGCCCGCAGCGTATCGATCAGCAGGCTCATCGATGCGGTCGGCGGGCGCCCGCGCCGCGTGACGATGCCGTACGGCCCCAGTTTCCGCGGCAGCGGCAACGGCAACTCCGCCAGCGCGCCGAGGCGGCCGTAGTACGCCGCCACCGACTCCGGCAGTACCGCGATCAGCTCGCTGTCGGCCAGCAGCGACGTGGTCATCAGCACCGCGGCGGTCTCGATGGTCGACGGCGGCGCCGGCACGCCGGCATCCTCGAACGAGCGGTCGATCAGCGCACGCATCGGGCTCGGCCGTGGCTGCATGATCCACGGGTAGCGGGTCAGTTCCGCGAACGACAACTTGCGCCGCCGCGCCAGCGGATGCTGCGGCCCGACCACGATCGCCAGGCCTTCGTCGCCAAGCTGCTCGAACTCGAGGCCGCTGCTGTCCCAGCCATCGGGCACGCGGCCCAGCACGACATCGAGCTGGTCGCGCTCCAGCAGCGGCACCAGCAGGTCGCTGGTCTCCACCTGCACCGCCACCTCCAGCCGCGGATGATCGCGATTCAGCCGCCGGATGGCCTCGGCCAGCAGGCCAGGCGTCGGCGCCATCACCGCGCCGACGCGCACGCGCCCGATCTTGCCCGACTCAAGCGCCACCAGCTCGTCGCGCAAGCCATCCATGTCGGCAAACACCAGCCGGGCGTAGCGCGTGGCCGCCATCCCGAAGCGCGTCGCACGCAGCCCGCGCGCATGGCGCTCGAACAGCGGCACGCCCAGCAGGTCTTCCATGTCCTGCAGCATCTTGCTGACGGCTGGCTGCGTCAGCGTCAGCGCTTCGGCGGCCTGCCGCAGCGAACCGCGCTCCTCCACCGCCAGCAGCAAGCGCAGGTGCTGCATCTTGAGACGGCCGTGGAGGGTGCTGACGGGTGGGATCATGGAGTGGGACGGCGGGCAGAAAAGCATGAAGGCGGGCTTTCGCCCTGCGATCACAAATTCTTATCGCTTCGCCCCGGATGGTCAAGCCGGAGATATCACTGCAACCCACGCTGCAATGTCCGCTGCAACGCCCGCTGCAACGCCCACTGAAATACCCACGCCCGGCACTCGGCTACGACTTCCTGGGCGAATCCAGCGAGACTTTCGACGGGGTGACTTCCCCGACATCCGCCCACGCCTTCGTGTCGAAACGGAATTTGGCGACGGCGCAGGTCGGCATGTCGGGGATCTCGCCTGACGACAGCCGCTGCGCGAAGTCGGTGAACTCGGGGTTGTGACCGAACAACATCACGCTGCCAAGCTTCTTGTCGAGCGCACGGACGACAGCCAGCAGGTCATCCGCACTGCTCGCGTACAGCCGGTCATCAATCGCGATGTCCTTGCGGGCATAGCCAAGTTCGTCGGCGATCAGGTGCGCCGTGGTCAGCGCACGCACGGCCGGACTCGACACCAGCAGGTCTGGCCTTACCTTGCGCTCGGCCAGGCGCTTGCCCATTTCCGGGGCGTCGCGCAGACCGCGATCATCCAACGGACGCTCGCGGTCTGGCAAGGACGGGTCATCGCGGCTTGACTTGGCGTGGCGGACGAGAAACAGGGTCTTCATGGCCCCTCCTTGATGCATCGGGATGTTGGTCGATTATTGGTGGATTGCTGGTCGATTCCGCGCGTCAGTGGCCCGGCAGACGGACGGCTGGCTTCGCCGCTACGCTCGCCCTATAGTGGACTGCGATGGGGCCGATTGCAACGCGGGCAAGCGTCGAAGCACCATCTTGTGGAGGGCGGCCATGCGTAGCGGCAGTGCAGATGCCATCGAGGTTGTAATCCCCGCGGGTGGCGTGGCGTTGCAAGGCATGCTCGCCTTGCCGCCAGGCGCAAGCGCCCTGGTATTGTTTGCGCACGGTACCGGCAGTTCCCGGCATAGCCCGCGCAATCGGTATGTGGCCGCCGAACTCAACCACTGCGGCATGGGAACGCTGTTGATGGACCTGCTCATGCCGGAGGAAGACCAGGTGCAGGCTATCCGCTTCGACGTCGGACTGCTGGCCACGCGGCTGGCACTGGCGACCGAGTGGGTGGTGCGGCAGCAAGGCGTGCCGCCGCGGTTGGGCTACTTCGGCGCCAGCATAGGTGCCGCCGCGTCGATCCGCGCCGCCAGCCAGTCGCCGATCCCGATACACGCCATCGTTTCACGAGGCGGCAGGGTCGACCTGGCGGGCGCCGATGCCCTGGCGAATTTGCTTGCGCCCACCATGCTGATCATCGGCGGGCTGGATGTGAGCGTCATTGAACGCAATGAGTTCGCCTTTGCCCAGCTCAAGTGCCAGAAGAAGCTGGTGATCGTTCCCGGCGCTTCCCATTTGTTCGAGGAGCCCGGCGCACTGGAATCGGTCGCTCGCCTGGCGTCACAGTGGTTCGAGCGCTATCTCTGCAAGGCATCGTCCTGAGCGGCGTCTGCGGAGGCTTATCGCTCCGCCCGCTTGGCTATTCCTGCGTCACTCGCTGATCCAGCGCCTGCCCCATGCGGAGCGCGGCTGCAAGCAGCCGGCCAGTCCAGGACAGTGCGTGAGGACTGCCCGCCCCGCCCTGGGCAGAATCAACGGCCGCAGATATGCGTTAGCCACAGGCTCAGGGCACCCGATTCGCCTTTGTCGTTGGCCGATGCTGTTGCATCAATTTAGCAAATTGGGCTGGACGCCCGATTTCCCTAGTTTCAGATGCAGCAACAATGCCACAGCCATGCACAGTCCCGCGTTGTATGCGGCAATTACCAAAAAGGCATCAGTGAGCTGTAGTAGCACACCAGCCGCAAACAGCCCGGTTGGAAAGGCAGATCCAACGATCAACGCTTGCACCCCTAACAAGCGGCCATATGAATCGCGCGGTACCCGCGTCATCAGCAGCGCATCCGCCGCGCTTCCGGAAAACGCGACGCTGGCTCCGATCACGAGCAAGGCAATGTTAAGGCCCGGATATCGCCAGGCACTTGGCAGCTCCGCTGAAACACAGATCAGCAAGAAGCCGAACCCAGTCATCACGGCCAATGACGGAAGATGGCACCGCCTCAGCTTTGCATAACTCAACGCACCGCCAACGGCCCCCGCCCCCAGGCAGGACTCCGAAAATCCGAGATACGCACTGTTGGCCCCATCGATGGCTGCGACAAAGAGCGGCATGATGACGACCAGCGGCGATAGCACAAAATTAAGGATCGCGGTAAAACCAAGGGCGAAAACCAGGGTGTGATCGCGTTTGTAAAAGGCAACGGCCACCGCGATGCGCTCCGTCAAGGGCAACGCCTTCTGGTCCGCGGAACCCGAAGGCGGCGACATATCCAATGACCAGATTACCCAGGCACTGACCAGTAGAATGCCGCAGCTCACCAGCGTCGCGTAAGCGGGCTTCAACGCAATCAGCAGCAGACCACCAAACAGTGGGACGACCAGCTTGCTCAGATAACCCGCACTGCGTGAGAGGCCCGCGGCCAAGTTCTCCCTCTCGCCATGAAGCAGATCCTTGATCAGAATCTGTCGGGAAATAGAAAAACCAGTGACCGCCGTCCCCAAACCAATCTCAGAAAGAATCAATAGCCACAGCGGCAGCAATCGTGCCAAAACCGCGATCGTCCCCAGCAAGATTGCGGCACCTGCGAGCAGTGAGAGCATGCAGGCATTCCGTGCTCCCATTCTTTGAATCAGGCCATTGAATGGGATGCCACTGAAAATTCGAGCCACTGCACCGCCTCCTATGACTAGCGGAAGCAGAGACGTGATTTCCGTGAGTTGCGCAAGGAACCACGTGATCGTCAAGGTCTGCAGAATTGTGGCGCCCGGAACAAGGAACCCTACTGCCACCAGCCCCAACAACGGCTTGGGCAGACCTTGCGTTTCTGTATGCTGCAGGGTCATGTTGGCAGCCCCAGGACGGTTCGTGCCAATGCTGCGCCACGCTGCCCCAGTGACATCAAGTAGAAGACATTGTCGCGAATGTCGTCACAAACAGAAAACTCCTTTGCGGATCGCAGGTCTCCTGTCGCCAGATCGGCATAGTCTGCGCGAGGACAATAGTGAGAGACCGGGCACACCTTGCATGCCGGCGGTTCTTCCAGCAGCGCCTGGTATTCGCATAATTTATCGAATCCATAGTCGCCCGTCGCGATGTCCCCCGAAATGGTACTCAGGAAATTCAAAAAGATTGTCCTGTGGGCATATGCGGCCATCGTGATTAATATGGAATTGCACGCGAGGCAAGATCCCTGCATCCCGGGTATAGATCAGCTTGAGATAACGAGCAAGGGGTGACGATTGCACGAAAGGGCCCAGCTGGGGATCATGCTCGACGGCCGCCACCAGCTTTTCAGTAATCATTCTCGTCGTTACCTTGTTCAACAATTTCATGCGTGCCGCCGATCCCGTCATGCTCAATGGTGAATATAAAAACTGTGTCGCCCCTAGTTTTCGCACGAAATAAATGGTATCAACGAAGGATGGAAAATTATGTGCCCCGATCACAGCCTTGATAGAGATGAAGGCGCCCATGCTCGCCATGTATCGTACATTGGACACGACTTGGTCAAAGCTCCTGGGTCGAAAATGATCGTGTACCTCTCGTATATGCGAATCCAGGGAAATGCGCCACTCGACACCGCCATCCTTGTACAACTCTGAAAACGCTTCCGACTGGAATTTTCTTGTATTGGCCGCGTTGGTCGACACCCGGATCAGCAACCCTCTTTCCCTGGCGTACCCGAGAATCCTTTCGAAATCCTTGTTTATGGTTGGCTCACCACCGAATAGTTGAAGCGTCCTTGGTGGATTGCTCATTTCATCACCCAGGCCGATGATGTAATTAATGAAATCTTTAACCTCGCAGTATTCCAGATCGAACTTCCCACGGCGCATGCTGCTCGGGACCTCTATGTAGCAGTGAGGGCACGTCAAGTTGCAGCGGTTGGTAAGCTTGACGACCGGATACAGTGCCAGATGCTCCTTTTTCGCCAACCTGGATGCCTTCGAGATTCTTTCCAGGGAACGCGTAAAAACCGGATCGTTAGCCGCTAGCAAGCTTTCAAGTTCTACGGCTTTTTCTTTGCTTACCCTCATCCATGTTTGTGGAATTTTTGTTACGTATATCGCCGCGCCATAAGTGTTTGCTTTGAAGAATTTCATGTCATCCGCCTTTCGAGAACGGCGAGGTGGACCATTTTCACCTCGCCTCACTCATCGCGCTCAGGATTCGGGTACCAGCCACTTTTACCTGCGAGCTAACGGCGCAATCGATATCCCATCCTAAAGTTCAGCTTCTGATCGAGGAAGAAAATATCTAACCAGCCTCCCGATGAGTGCCAGGCCAGGTCAGTGATAAATCGGGGTAGAGGAATGTCGAGGCTAGCATCTGGAGGGATCAACGCAGCGCCGGTTTCACGCCGCCTGGTTGCAGGCATTGCCGAGGCACATGCAGCCTCGTCCGCAAACTTGTCCCGTCCGGTCAATCAATTAACGCGAAGCGCTGCGCCACAGCCAAGCCGCTCCAGTAGGCGCCTCGCATCCATGTCGAAGGTACAATGTCCGCGCCCGCCTGCTGCCAACCAGGCCTATCTCTCCGCCAACCACTTAGGAACAGGTCACCACCCATGCGCGACATCAGCCGGGCGTTCCTCCTCGGTCCGCTGCTCAAAGGCGTCTCGCGTTCGTTCTACCTCACGCTGCGCGTGCTGCCTGCGCGGATGCGCGATCCGGTCGGGCTGGCCTACCTGCTGGCGCGCGCCGCGGACACGATTGCGGATACGGCGCTGGTTGCGCCGGAAAGGCGGCTGGCGTTGCTGCTGTCCTTGCGTGACCAGGTCAACGGCAATACGGATGGCGCGGCACCGGCGCTCGACATCGCGGCGAAACTGGCCAGCCACCAGGCGCAGTCCGACGAGCGGATCCTGCTGGAATCGCTCGGTCCCGCATTGGCGGTGCTGACGCAACTGCAGTCGGCCGACCAGCAAGCGGTGAGGCAGATCGTTTCCACCCTCAGCGAAGGCATGGAGTTCGACCTGCGCACGTTTCCCGACGAGCGCGCCGGACGCATCGTGACACTGGCCGACCTGGCGGCGCTGGACCACTACACCTACATGGTCGCCGGTTGCGTGGGCGAATTCTGGACCCACATGACCGCGGCGCATGTGCCGGGTGCGATCAACGGCGACCTTGGCGCCAGGCTGCAAAGTGGGGTTCGCTTCGGCAAGGCCCTGCAGATGACCAATGTGCTGCGCGACTGCGGCAAGGACCTGCGCATCGGCCGCTGCTACCTGCCGGCGTCGCTGCTGGAACAACATGGGCTGACGCCGCAGGATTTGCTGCTGCCGGACGCTTCAGTGCGCGCGCATGCCCTGATGCGTTCGCTCGCCGCCATGACACTGGCGCATTTCCATGAAGCCATGGCCTACACGCTGGCCATCCCGCGGCGTTTCGTCCGGCTGCGGCTGGCGTGCCTATGGCCGATCCTGATCGGCATGGAAACCTTGCTGCTGCTGGTGCGCAACGAGCACTGGCTGGACCCGGCCAGGGCCTCGAAGATGCCGCGCCGCGAGGTCTACCGCATGGTTGTGTCTTCGCTGCCGATGGTCTGCTCGAACGGCTTGCTGCGCAGCTGGTTTGCGCGCCAGGTGCGCAGCATCGAAGCCGTCATCGGCTGACTTGTTCCCTGGCTTGCCTTGCCCGGGCGCCAGCCCGTTCAATGGCTGGTGAATACCGTCAGCACCCCGGTATAGCCATAGAGGTGATCCCTCGCGATCTCGCCGCCCGCAAAGAAGCCGGCCAGCGGCAGGTCGCCCAGCGCGCCGCGCACAGTCTGCAGTTCGGCATGCGGCGCGCCGAAATGCGGCCCGCCCCGGCCTGAGCAGCTGATGTAGAGCGCGCCACGCGCGTGGCCGCCGCCTTGCTCGATGTCCGTGCGGATTTCCGTGGCGATGCGTTCCAGGTCCGCGCGCGCCGCGGCGGCGTTGCGCATGCAGAACGCCAGCCGCATGCCGGGCGCGACCTGGTCGGCCAGCGCGAGCACGCGATGCTGCACATCCAGGCCGATCAGGTGGCGCACCAGCGTATCCGAGCCGAACCTGCCCGGCTGCACCGGCGCATCGTCGGTGGCGGCGTTCAAACCCGCAAGCGTTCCCGACAACGCTGCCGCCATCGCTTCCACGGGTGCGTCGCGCTCGACGCCCAGGTCCTGCAGCACGCAATCCAGCGCGGGCTTGCCGTCCAAAGCGAACAGCAGGTTGTGTTCGCTGCGCGTCACCGCGCGTGCCGGGCCGATCGGCTGGCAGCCCTGCGTGACGCGGGAGACGAGTTCGACTTCCGGGCCAAACAGCACACCGGACAAGCCGCCGGAATACACGCCGTCGGCAATATGCAGGGTTCGGTTGCGTGCCGAGCTCAGCCCGCCGAACAGGTAGCCAGTGGCGGTGCGCGCGCTCAGCTCGTGCAGCAGCTCCTGCACGTCCGGAGTGCTGCCCTCGGCATGCACCAGCGCGGTATGTGGGACAAAGTCCGAAGATGCGGCCGGCAAGGGCTGGCGCCCCGAGAACAGCTGGAAGCTGCCGCGCGGGAACGGCGCCGCCAGCAGCGCCATTGCCGGCTGGTCGAAGTACTCCACGCCGCTCGCCGACACGCCGAGGCCAACCGTGCCGACCCACGACACCCCGGGCCAGTTCTGCTGCAACGCGGCGAGAATCGCCTCCGCAGCGAGCGCGTAGTAATCGCTGAGGTAGCACCAGCCGAGCGTCAGCGGCGGCGCATGGTCCAGCCGCGCCTGGCGCAGCAGGTCCTGCGTGTCCAGTTGGCGCTGGCAGTCGGCCAGCGAAACCTGCCACTCGGTATGCGCGGCGTCAGCGTGAACAAAGGTGAGGTCATGCATGGCTTGCCTCCGGGTCCAGGCTGGCGTCATACCATTGGACTCCGACGGGCAGTGGGTGTTCAGGTCCCCGCTCAGCGGCAAGCGTTGACGCGCATCTTCTCGCTTATTCCGCCTTGGCCCCTGACTCGCGCGCGACCTTGACCCACTTGTCGGTCTCGGCCCGGATAAACGCCGCAAGCTGCGGCGGCGTCATGTCGCCGGCGGTCACGCCCTGCTCCTCGAAGCGCTTCTGCACGTCGGGCGCCTTCAGCAGCTTCCCGAGTTCGGCCGACACACGCTGCCCGATCGCCGCCGGCGTGCCGCGCGGCGCCATCAGCGCGAACCACGTCGTGACCTCATAGCCCTTCACGCCGCTCTCGGCCAGCGTCGGCACGCCCGGATAGGCGCCCGAGCGCTTCGCGGTGGTAACGGCCAGCGCCTTGACCTTGCCGCTGCGCACATGCTGCGACGCCGACGGGCTGGTTTCGATCGCCATCTGGATCTGGCCGGCGATCAGGTCGGTCATCATCGGCGCGCCACCCTTGTACGGCACGTGCGCGATATCGGTCCCGGTGAGCGAGCGGAACAGCTCGCCGGACATGTGCTCGGTGCTGCCAATGCCGGCCGAGCCGTAGTTGACCTTGCCGGGGTGCGCCTTGATATAGGCGACCAGCTCCGGCACCGACCGTGCCGGGATGGCTGGATTGACCACCAGCACGTTGGGCGTCAGCGCCACCAGCCCCACGGGGTCGAGGTCGCGCGTGAACTCGTACGGCAGGCTCTTGTAGATGGCCGGCGCCATGGTGTGTGCCACGGTGGCGAGCAGGAAGGTATAGCCGTCGGGCTGCGCACGCGCGACGTTGGCCGCGCCGAGAGTGCCGCCGGCGCCGGGGCGGTTGTCGATCACCACGGGCTGCTGCAGCGCCTCGCCCAGCTTCTGGCCAACAGTGCGCGCGAGGATGTCGGTGGTGCCGCCGCTGGCGAAGGGCACCACCAGCGTGATCGGCCTGGTTGGCCAGCTGTCGGCGGCGAATGCGGTGGTGATGGCGGCGGGATTGCCGAGCACGGCGCCGGCGGCCAGCGCGGCAAGCACGCTGCGGCGGATGCGCGAAACGGAAGGCATGCAGTCTCCTTTGCGGGAAGTCATGTTGTTATGGGACCGCGGGCAGGCGCGCCCGCTTCTGGTGGTGCGACTCTACGCATCCGCCGCGGCGCGCGCCATCGGGCGGGCGTTAAGAGGTCTTCAGGATTCGTGAACCGTGACGGGTTTTCCGCTACCATGCCGGCAAATTGCGGCAGCGGGGACGCGACATGGAACTGAGGCAACTGCGCTACTTCGTCAGCGTGATCGAGCATGGCAGCATGGGCAAGGCAGCGCTGGAGCTGGGCGTGGTCACCTCCGCGCTGAGCCAGCAGATCAGCCGGCTGGAAAGCGAGCTGTCGACGCGGCTGCTGCAGCGCACCTCCACCGGCGTGGTCGCCACCGATGCCGGGCTGGCGTTCTGGCGTCAGGCCCAGCTGGCGCTGCGCCATATCGACGACGCCGCACTGGCGGCCCGCCAGGCTCGCCTGTCGGGCCACGTCAGCGTGGGGCTGCCGCCCAGCACTGCAGGTGTGCTGGCGCTGCCCTTCATGCAGGCCATGCGCGAGCGCTACCCCGACGTGCGGCTGCGCATGGTGGAGAGCCTGTCCGGCTATCTCGGGGCCATGCTGAGCGCCCGCCAGATCGACCTGGCGGTGCTGTTCAGCGAAGAGCCGGCGCAGCGCTGGAGCGTGCTGCCCCTGCTCGACGAGCGCCTGTTCGTGATCGGCGCCGAGGGATTGGCCGGCATGCCGCGCGGCGCGAGCACTTCGGTGGCGGCGCTGGGCAAGCTGCCGCTGATCCTGCCCAGCGGCTCGCACGGCTTGCGCGCGCTGGTCGCCGCCTGCTTCCGGCAGGCAAAGCGCGAGCCGCAGGTGGTGGCGGAGATCGACGGCCTTGCGATCCTGATGGATGCCGTGCAGGGTGGCCTGGGCGCCACCATCCAGCCCGGCGCGGCGCTGGCGCGCAGCCAGGGCACGCCCTACCGCAGCGTGCTGCTCACCGACACCGCCGCGACCCGGCCCAATTTGCTGGTGAGCCTGTCCGACGACGAACTCTCCCCCGCGGGGCTGGCCGCGCGCGTGGTGCTGGCCGACGTGGCCGCCACGCTGGTGCGCGAAGGGCGCTGGCCGGGCGCTAGCCTGCGGCCGCGCTGACACCGTCGACGCCAAGCCGTCGAGGCTTCACGAAAGCTGAAGCCCCCTTGCCGCGGCCCTGATGGCGGCTATGCGCCTTGCCGGCCAAGATGTCGTCAGCAAGGAGACAATGCCGATGGTCGACGTATTGGTGGACGTATTAATAATTGGCGGCGGCAACGCGGCCCTGTGCGCAGCGCTGATGGCGCGAGAAGCCGGGGCCTCGGTGCTGCTGCTCGAATCCGCGCCGCGCGCCTGGCGTGGCGGCAATTCCCAGCACACCCGCAACCTGCGCTGCATGCACGACGCGCCGCAAGACGTGCTGGTCGATGCCTATCCCGAAGAAGAGTACTGGCAGGACCTGCTCAAGGTCACCGGCGGCATCACCGACGAACACCTGGCGCGGCTGGTGATCCGCGCCTCGTCCACCTGCCGGCCGTGGATGCGCAAGCATGGCGTGCGCTTCCAGCCGCCGCTGTCTGGCGCGTTGCATGTGGCGCGCACGAATGCGTTCTTCATGGGCGGCGGCAAGGCGCTGGTCAATGCCTATTACCGCAGCGCGGAAGCGCTGGGCGTGCAGATCCGCTATGAAACCCCGGTCGACGCGATCGAGATGGACGGCGACCGCTTCGTCGCCGCGCGCAGCGGTGACCAGCGTTTTGCCGCGCGGTCCTGCGTGCTGGCCGCGGGCGGCTTCGAGTCCAACCGCGAATGGCTGCGCGAGGCCTGGGGCCAGAACGAACGCGGCGAATGGCCTGCCGACAACTTCCTGATCCGCGGCACGCGCTTCAACCAGGGCGTGCTGCTGCGCCACATGATCGATGCGGGCGCCGATGCCGTCGGCGACCCGTCGCAATCGCACTGCGTTGCCATCGATGCGCGCGCGCCCTTATATGACGGGGGCATCTGCACGCGCATCGACTGCGTGTCGCTGGGCATCGTCGTCAATCGCGACGCCGAGCGCTTCTATGACGAGGGCGAGGACTTCTGGCCCAAGCGCTACGCGATCTGGGGCCGGCTGGTAGCGCTGCAGCCCGGGCAGGTCGGCTATTCGATCATCGACAGCCAGGCCATCGGCCGCTTCATGCCGCCAGTGTTCCCCGGCGAGAAGGCCGACACGCTGCCTGAACTCGCGCGCAAGCTGGGGCTGCCGGAGGCTCGGTTCGTGCGCACCGTGCAGGACTACAACGCGGCGTGCCGCGTCGGCACCTTCGACCATGCCGCGATGGACGATTGCCATACCGAAGGGCTGGCACCCGCCAAGACACACTGGGCACGCCCGCTGGACCAGGCACCGTTCTACGGCTACGCGTTGCGGCCGGGCATCACCTTTACTTACCTGGGGCTCAAGGCCAACGAGCGCGCCCAGGTGCATTTCGGCGGCAAGCCGAGCGGGAATCTGTTTGTGGCGGGGGAAATGATGGCGGGCAACGTGCTGGGCAAGGGGTATACGGCCGGGGTCGGCATGTCGATCGGCACGGCTTTCGGGCGCATTGCCGGCACGCAAGCCGCGCGGGCGGCTGGGATCCAGTCGGGAGCGATCCATGCAGAAGCTTGAAGCCCTGGCACGCGAGGCCGCGGAACTGGCAGGCAATGAAGCTGTCGCCAGGCACGGCAATGCCCACGTGATCCGCGTGCTGCCCCTGACCGACAATGAAGCCGAAGTCGCGCGGCAGATGCAGATCTGCAATGCCTGCCGGTATTGCGAAGGGTTTTGCGCGGTGTTTCCGGCGATGACGCGGCGGCTTGAATTCGGCAAGGCCGATGTCAACTATCTGGCGAACCTGTGCCACAACTGTGGGGCGTGCTACCACGCTTGCCAGTACGCGCCGCCGCACGACTTCGGCGTCAATGTGCCGCAGGCAATGGCGAAGGTGCGGCTGGAGACGTACAGCGAATATGCGTGGCCGGCGCCGCTGGGCAAGCTGTACCAGCGCAACGGCCTGACGCTATCGGTAGCGCTGGCGATCGGGCTGGCGTTGTTCCTGGTGCTGGCCGTGACCGTGGGCGGGGCGCTGTGGCGCACGCATGCGGGTGGGAACTTCTACGCGGTGTTCCCCCATAACACGCTGGCAAGCATGTTCGGCGCGGTGTTCGGCTTTGCGGTGATCGCGCTGGGCATCGGCGTACGCCGTTTCTGGCGCGACGTGTCGGCCGGAACAGCCTCGGCGCCTGCCGTGGCCGAGGCGGCAAGGAACGTGCTGGCGCTGACCTATCTGGATGGCGGGCACGGCGATGGCTGCAATGAGGCGAGCGATCGCTTTACGCTGGCGCGGCGGCGGTTCCACCATTTCACGTTCTATGGCTTCA
The DNA here is from genome assembly GCF_044748965.1 of Cupriavidus sp. NPDC089707. Lineage (NCBI taxonomy): Bacteria > Pseudomonadati > Pseudomonadota > Betaproteobacteria > Burkholderiales > Burkholderiaceae > Cupriavidus > Cupriavidus sp. NPDC089707. The sequence continues at coordinate 50,948 of NZ_JBIVHB010000028.1, read as the reverse complement.
TGCTGTGCTTTGCGTCGACGACGGTGGCGACGGCTTACCACTACCTGCTGGGATGGCATGCGCCGTATCCGGTGTTCAGCCTGCCGGTGCTGTTGGGTACTGCTGGCGGTATCGGGCTCTTGATCGGGCCGGCCGGATTGCTGTGGCTGAACCTGCGGCGGCACCCCATGCACGGAGATGTGCGGCAGCGACCGATGGATCGTGGATTCATTGCACTGCTGTTGTTGACCAGCGGGACAGGATTAGGCTTGCTGGCTGGGCGTGAGACGGCTGCGATGCCGTTGCTGCTGGCGGTCCACCTCGGGGTGGTGATGGCGCTGTTCGCGACGCTGCCGTATGGGAAGTTTGCGCATGGGATTTACCGCAGTGCCGCGCTGCTCAAGGCTGCGGTCGAGAAGCGGCAGGGGAAAGGGTTGCAGCTCGGGGGGGATTGATTGTTGGCGGCTGCGGCCGGCACAGCAAGGCGGCACCCTACGGACGAGTCACCTGTTGTCGCGAGAAGCTCGGCGCCACGCCGGTCCATCGCTTATAGGCTTGCGAAAACGAGGACAGGTCGCTGAACCCCAGCTCGTGGGCAATCTCTTTCATGGGCAGGCGCCCCTCCAGACATTCACGGGGCGCCTCGCCAAGGGTGTTGGCCTAGATTCTAAAGCGATTGGCCCACCCAAACATCGACCGCGCAGGAGGGGACGACCAAGATCGCAGCATCGTAACCCGCACCGCGACGTCTCCATGAACCTCGCTCCTCTTGTCCGCCAAGCCCGAGCGCTGGGGCTCGCCCTCGGCCTGTCGAGCGGCCTTAGCGCACCTGCGCACGCCGACGAAGCTTGCCCGTCCAATTCAACCGATGCGGCCAACATGCCCATGACCTACGCAAGCCAGACCATCTGGCGCGACATGCAACAGTTCCTCCCGCCTGAGTTCCAATGGAAGGAGGATCAACAGCCGCAAGAGGAATGGCGGAACTGGAACGGCCATCGCCTCCATCTCGACACGTACCGCAACCCGCAAGCGAAGGTGAAGGTCATTCTGTTCCACGGCGTTGGCACCAACGGGCGGCAGATGTCGATGATCCTGGGCGCGCCACTAGCGCGGCACGGCTATGAGACGATCGCGGTCGACATGCCGGAATACGGCATGACCGAGGTAGCCAAAGGTGCGCTTGTCCGTTACGACGATTGGGTGCGCGCCGGAAGCGACTTGATCGACGCCGAACTGGCACGCGATGATCGCCCGATCGTGCTGTACGGGCTGAGCGCTGGCGGCATGCTCACGTACCACGTGGCTGCGCTGAACAAGAAGGTGAAAGGCATCGTCGGCATGACCTTTCTCGATCAACGCCTGCAACAGGTGCGCGACGAGACGGCCCTCAGTCCGCTCATGAGCCGCATTGGCGGCCCGATGATGAACCTCACCGCGAAAACACCGCTGAGATCCATGCGCATGCCCATGACAGTGGCAAGCAAGATGTCCGCGTTGGTCAACGAAGAGGCTGCGCTAAAGGTCTGGCTGTCCGACAAGCGCTCCGCCGGCAATGCCATGACAATGGCCTTTCTCAGTTCCTATGTCTCGTATCAGCCTGCGATGGAACCGGAGGATTTCGATGTTTGCCCGATCCTGCTGACCCAGCCCGCAGCGGACCGGTGGACTCCCTTGCACCTCAGCGAGCCGTTCCTCAAGCGCGCCGTGAGAGTGCCTGTGAAGATCGTCATGCTCGAGAACGGTGGGCACTATCCGCTTGAGCAACCAGGGCTCTCTCAAATGGTGGACGCCATCGACTCGTTCGCTCGTGACTTAACAACACGATCATCGGAGACCAGGGCTCGCCCTTGACCAGGACTGCGTCTCTGAGAAATCGGCGATGAACCAAAAAAAACCGGCCCAACGGGCCAGCCCAACGGGCCGGCTTTTCAGAAACCTAAACCAGATCCAACCTCAATCCACCGTAGCGCCCGAGGCCTTCACAACCTTGGCCCACTTGGCGGTTTCCGCCTTCATGAACGCAGCCAGCTGCGCCGGCTTTTCCGGATTCGGCTCAGCACCCTGGTCTGCCATCTGCTTCTTCACTTCCGGCATGGCCAGGATCTTGACCACTTCTGCATTCAGGCGATCGACGATCGGCTGCGGCGTGCCGCCGGTAGCGTACAGCGCAAACCAGGAAGTCGCTTCATAACCCGGCACGCCCGACTCGGCCACGGTCGGCACGTTCGGCAGTGCCGGCGAACGCTTGGCCGAGGTCACGGCGATCGCGCGCAGCTTGCCCGCCTTCACATGCGGATACGACGACGGCATGTTGTCGAACATCAGCCCGATCTGGTTGCCCAGCAGGTCATTCACCGCCGGCGCGCTGCCCTTGTAGGGAATGTGCTGGATATGCAGGCTGGTCATCGAGTTGAACAGCTCACCCGACAGGTGCATCGACGAGCCGCTGCCCGACGAGCCATAAGACAGCTTGTCCGGATTGGCCTTGACGTACGCGATCAGTTCCTTGACGTTGTTGACCGGCACCTTGGGGTTCACCACCACGAGGTTCGGCACCATCGCCACGCGGGTGATCGGCGCGAAGTCCTTGACCGGGTCATACGGCAGCTTGGAATACAGCGACTGGTTGATCGCGTGCGTGCCGATGGTGCCCATGAACAGCGTGTAGCCGTCGCCTGGCGCCTTGGCCGCCAGCGACGCGCCGATATTGCCGCCCGCGCCCGGACGGTTGTCGATCACCACCGGCTGGCCGAGCGCCTTGCCCAGCTGCAGGCCGACGATGCGGGCCAGGATGTCGGTGGTGCCGCCGGCCGAGAACGGCACGATCAGCGTGATCGGCTTGGTTGGGTAGCCACCTTGTGCGTGCGCGGCGCCAGCGAAGCCGGCAAAGGTGGTGGCCAGCGCCACGCCGGCGGCGAGCAGGCGGCGGCGCATGGTGGAGGTCTGGGAAGTATGTCTCATCGGTTTACTCCGGTATCGCTGTCCCGACGGAGATTGGGGCCCGTGCAGGACGTTGTGCTGAAATGGCGTGATTGCCGTTCCCGAATGGATGCTGCGCACTCGCGCGCATCCTGGTTGACGGCCCGGTTGCAGGCCGCCATGCGTGACGCTTGGTTAACGTCTCTTCTTGTCGAATCTTTGAGTGCCCGCGCGCGCTTACACCGGCGCGACACCCAGCGTGGTGCCGCCGCACACGTACATCACCTGGCCGGTGACGAAACCGTTGTCCGGCGACAGGAAGAACAGCGCGGCGCGGGCGACGTCTTCCGGCGTGCCCATGCGCTTGACGGTGATGCTGGCAAGGATGCGCTTGGTCTGCTCGGCGCCTTCCGGATTGCTCTTGCGGAACAGCTCGGTGGCGATCGGGCCCGGGGCCACGGCATTGACGGTGATACCGTCGCCGCCCAGTTCCATCGCCAGCGTGCGGGTCATGCCGATCAGGCCGGCCTTGGTGGCCGAGTACACCACGCGCTCAGGCTTTCCCAGCGCGGCGCGCGACGCCATGTTGACGATGCGGCCGAAGCCCGCGGCGCGCATTGCGGGCAGGCAGGCTTGCAGCAGCAACAGCGGCGCTTGCAGGTGCAGGCCCGTCACGTAGTCCAGGTCGGCAACGGTGGCGCTGTCGGCGGTGCCGGGGCGGGTGGCGCCGGCATTGTTCACCAGGCGCGTGACGGCGAAGCGCGACGTGACCTGCTCCGCCACGGCGCGGGTCGCCTCGGCGTCGGTCAGGTCGGCCCGGAAGAAGGTCATGCTGGGATGCGACCAGGCCGGCGCGGCGTAGTCGACATTGATCACCTGCGTCACGCCATCGGCCAGCAGCATTTCACAGATGGCACGGCCGATGCCGGCACTGCCGCCGGTGACGAGGGTGGCTACGGGGAGGGACATCTTTGACTCACTTTCAAAACTACTGCAGTCTTGCCCCCTCTCCCGCTTGCGGGAGAGGGTTGGGGAGAGGGCCGGCGCTGGCGAGAGCGACGCGCTGCCATGAGCACGAACGTCCGCTACTGCATTTTGGTGGCGCTTCGCGACTGCGCACGCCTGCCCTCTCCCCCGCCCCTCTCCCGCACGCGCGGGAGAGGGGAGCCAACACTCGGCACGCTTAAACGCGCTCGATCACCATGGCGATACCCTGGCCCACGCCAATGCACATCGTGCACAGCGCGAAGCGGCCACCGGTGCGGTGCAGCTGGTACATCGCGGTGGTGACCAGGCGGGCGCCGCTCATGCCGAGCGGATGGCCCAGCGCGATCGCGCCGCCGTTCGGGTTGACGCGCTTGTCGTCGTCTGCCACGCCCAGTTCGCGCAGCACGGCCAGGCCTTGCGCGGCAAACGCTTCGTTCAGCTCGATCACGTCGATCTGGTCCAGCGTCATGCCCAGCTGCTTGAGCAGCTTCTGCGTCGCCGGTGCCGGGCCGATGCCCATCACGCGCGGTGCCACGCCGGCGGTGGCCATGCCGACGATGCGCGCACGCGGGGTCAGGCCGTGTTGCTTGATGCCAGCTTCGCTCGCCAGCAGCAGCGCGCAGGCGCCGTCGTTCACGCCCGAGGCGTTGCCGGCGGTGACGGTGCCGTCAGGACGGACCACGCCGCGCAGCTTGGCCAGCGCTTCCATGCTGGTGGCGCGCGGGTGCTCGTCGCGCTCGACCACGATCGGGTCGCCCTTCTTCTGGGCGATGGTGACCGCGGTGATCTCTTGCGCCAGCGTACCGTCGGCTTGCGCGCGGGAAGCCTTCTCCTGGCTGCGCAGCGCCATCAGGTCCTGGTCTTCGCGGCTGATCTTGTAGTCGGTGGCAACGTTCTCGGCGGTCTCGGGCATCGAGTCCACGCCATACGCCGCGCGCATGGCCGGGTTGATGAAGCGCCAGCCGATGGTGGTGTCGAAGATCTGCGCATCGCGCGAGAACGCGCTGGTGGCCTTGCCCATCACGAACGGGGCGCGGCTCATGCTCTCCACGCCGCCGGCGATCATCAGTTGCGCTTCGCCCGCCTTGATCGCGCGCGCCGCGGTGCCGGTGGCATCCATGCCGGAGCCGCACAGGCGGTTGATGGTGGCACCCGGCACGTCTTGCGGCAGGCCGGCCAGCAGCGACGACATGCGCGCCACGTTGCGGTTGTCTTCGCCGGCCTGATTGGCGTTGCCATAGATCACGTCGTCAATGGCTTTCCAGTCCACATTGGGATTGCGGGCCATCAGTGCCTTCAGCGGCACCGCGCCAAGGTCGTCCGGGCGCACCGCCGACAGGCTGCCGCCGTAGCGGCCGATGGGCGTGCGGATGGCATCGCAGATAAAGGCTTCGGTCATGGTGTGTCTCTCTCTTTGTGATGGATATCGATGGGATATCGATGCCGGCGCTCAGGCCTGTTTCAGGGGCACGCCGGTCAGGCGCTGCAGTTCTTCAAAACTCAGCCCGTCCACCAGGTCGCGCGCGACCAGGCCGTCGGGGGTCACGTCGAGCGTGGCAAGGTCAGTGTAGATGCGCGTCACGCAACCAATGCCGGTCAGCGGATAAGTGCACTGCGGCACGACCTTGCTTTCCCCTTGCTTGGTCTGGTGCTCCATCATCACGAACACCTGCTTGGCGCCGATCGCGAGGTCCATCGCGCCGCCCACGGCGGGGATAGCGCCGGGTGCGCCGGTATGCCAGTTGGCCAGGTCGCCCTTCTCCGACACCTGGAACGCGCCCAGGACGCAGAAGTCGAGGTGGCCACCGCGCATCATCGCGAACGAATCGGCGTGGTGGAAGTACGAGCCGCCCGGCTTGATCGTCACCGGCTGCTTGCCGGCGTTGATCAGGTCGCCGTCTTCCTCGCCGGCAGCGGGCGCGGGGCCCATGCCGAGCAGGCCGTTCTCGCTGTGCAGCAGGATTTCCTTGTCTGCGGGCAGGTGGTTGCCGACTAGCGTCGGCAGGCCGATGCCGAGGTTGACCACGGCACCCTCGGGAATGTCTTTAGCCACGCGGGCGGCCATCTGATCGCGGGTCAGGCGTTGCATGCTGTTTCTCCTGTTGCCGCGCTCAGGCGACCTTGACGACGCGCTTGACGAAGAGGCCCGGCGTCACGATGTGTTCGGGATTCATCTCGCCCAGCTCCACCACCTTGCTGACCTGCACGATGGCGCACTTGGCGGCCATGGCCATGATCGGGCCGAAATTGCGCGCGGTCTTGCGGTAGGTAAGGTTGCCCCAGCGGTCGGCGGTCTCGGCCTTGATCAGCGCAAAGTCGGCCTGGATCGGCGATTCGAACACATAACCCTGGCCGTCGATGATGCGGGTTTCCTTGCCCTCTGCCAGCGGCGTGCCGTAGGCGGTGCGGGTGAAGAAGCCGCCAATGCCGGCGCCGGCGGCGCGGATGCGCTCGGCCAGGTTGCCCTGCGGCACCAGTTCCAGTTCGATCTCGCCGGCGTGGTACAGCGAGTCGAACACGTAGGAATCCGACTGGCGCGGGAACGAGCAGATGATCTTGCGCACGCGCTTGGTCTTCAGCAGCGCGGCCAGGCCGGTGTCGCCGTTGCCGGCGTTGTTGTTGACGATGGTCAGGTCGCGTGCGCCTTGCTCGATCAGCGCGTCGATCAGTTCCGCGGGCATGCCTGCCAGGCCGAAGCCGCCAATGAGGATGGTGGCGCCGTCGTGGATGCCGGCCACCGCCGCTTCCACCGTGTCGTATAGCTTGTTGATCACTTGCGTTCCAGGTCGGAAGATCCGCAGGCTACCGGAGCGGGCCGCAAGGCGCGGCGCATGAAAGACGGTCTCCAGATGGCCCGCCGGAAGGATGTTCGTTTGCGGCCGGCGGCGTTGGCGCCGCCAGTACCGCCCGTTGAACGGTCCAGCAGTCTGCGTGGTGTTGTTGGAGCTGTGCGGTCTGGCACAGCCGCGATCCGAATGCGGGCCGGCGGTTGAGTCGGCGTTGTTCGCCATTCGAACTTGAATTCGCAGAATGAACAGATTACACCTGCACGCGTGCGACGGTCAATCTGTTGGCCGCCAAGGGGTGCAGACGATGGGCGATCACCGCGCGGGGTGACGGCGGCGTCCCGTGTAGGACAGGACCGACAGGGGAATCGGTTCGCTGTCGATGTTGCGCCGGGGTCGCGGCGGCTATCCTCGAATCAGAAGAAGGCAGCGCCCGCACAGCAGCCCCCGGACCACCGGCTCAGGCGCGCCGACCGGCAACAGACAAGAAAGAGGAGTCCGACCATGGGCACCGCCAACGTCACGAATGCATCCACGCAACATGCCGCAGCCCTTGCGCGCATCCTGCAGGTTACGCAGCAGGCGTGGGGATTGGGCCAGGAAAACAACGAAAAAATCGCCTCCGCAACAGTTCGAGGCGCCACCGGACAGCGCGCGCCCACGCTGTCGCGCCGCGCGCGGCTGGCGCAGGCCGCCGCGCGCGCGTTCGAAGCGCAGGTCATGGCGATCCGCTGCCGGCAGGTGTTCGTCGGCTGACCGGCATGCCGGCCGACCCGGCCGGCCAATACTCACAGTTACTCTCAGTTCGCGGCCGCCACGCCGCTCAGCGTGGCGCGGCTGCCGCCAACACCCGGCCGCACTTCCAGGCGCACATCAATGCGCTCGCGCAACTCGGCCACGTGCGAAATGATCCCCACCAATCGGCCGGCTTGCTGCAGATCGAGCAGCGTACGGATGGCAAAGTCCAGGCTTTCCGGATCCAGCGTGCCGAACCCTTCGTCGACGAACAGCGTATCGAGCTGGATCCCGCCCGCGCGCGACTGCACCACGTCGGCCAGGCCGAGCGCGAGCGACAGCGACGCGAGGAAGCCTTCGCCGCCTGACAGCGTATTGGCCGGGCGCGGCGCACCAGTGTCATAGTCGAACACTTCGATATCCAGCCCGCCGGCACTGCGCTGGTCTGCCTGCTCGCGCACGCGCTGCAGCACGTAGCGGCCCCGGCTCATCGCCAGCAGCCGCGCCGACGCGGCTTCCAGCACCTCGTCGAGCAGCGTTGCCAGCACGAAGCGCTGGAACGTCATGCGGCGCGGGTTGTTGCCGTTGGCAACCTCGGCCAGCCGGCCGAGCACCGCATAGCGGGCTTCGATATCGCGGCCCTGCGCATCGAGTTGCTGCAAGCGCAGCTGGCATTGCTGCAGCAGGTCGCGCGAGCGGCCGCGATCCGACTGCTGCCGGACCAAGGATTCCACAGCGTCGGCTGCGGTCTGCAGGGCGGCACGCAAGCCGTCCAGGTCCGGCGCTCCGAGTCCTTGCGCCGCGGCTTCAGCGCGTTCGCGCAGCCGGGCGGCGGCGACCAGTTCCGTATCAAACGCACGCAGCGCCTGGTCGATGCGCGCCATGTCGGCATCGGGCAGGCGGGCCGCGGCGTGCGCCTCGGCATCGGCAAGACCCTCCCGGGCCAACGCTTGCGCCAGCGCGCCGTCCGACTCGGCAAGGCGCGCGGCGGCTTGCGCCTGTGCCTGCCGGGCCGAGCCGAGCGCGGCCTGCGCGGCGGCGGCATCCGTGGCGGCTTGCCGTTCCGCCGCCTGCGCGGTAGCGAGCGCGCGCTCCAGCACGGCGGCATCGGCCTGCGCCTGGCGCAGGGCTTCGGCCAGCACCGCCGGATCGCGCGAATCCTCGGGGACTTGCGCGCAGGCCACCTGCCATGCGACCTGGCACTGCGCCAGCGCCTGCGAAGCCGCCTCCGCCGCAGCGGAGGCCTCGCGGGTGGCGAGTTCCGCCGCCTCGCGCGCGGCGCGGCTGGCGGTAATGGCGGCCTCGCACTGGCCGACGCTGGCCGCTGCCTGCTGGCCTGCCGCCAGCGCGGCTGCCAGCGTTGCCATGTCTGTCTTCAGCTGGTGCGCGGCTTCGTCCGAGATGTCGCCCAGGGCCTGCGCGAGTTCGTCGGCACGCTCACGCGCCTGCGTAGTCGCGGCCTGCGCGGCCTGTACCTGGCCGGCGCAACGCACCGCCTGCGATTCGGCCTCGAGCATGGCGCCGCGCGCCTGTTCCAGCGCCTCGTCGGACAGCGGCGTATCGACATGCTGCGCCGGGCTGGGATGCGCACTGCTGCCACATACTGGACACGCCTCGCCGGTGGCGAGCAACGTCGCCAGCCGCGCCGCCTGGCCGGCACGCCACGTGGCTTCGGCATCGGCCAGCGCGGCACGGCGGCGCTCGCGCAGGCGGTCGGCCAGTTGCTGCGCCGCTTCCACGTCTGCGGCTTGTGCGACAGCGTTGGCAAGCGCCTGCACTGCCTGGGCATGGCGGCTGAATTGCCGCGACTTGTCCTGCAGCGCTGCGAGCTGCAATTGCGTGCCTTGCAGCTGCGCGGCAGCAAGCTGCGCCTGCCCGAGCGCGGTCTCTGCCGCCGCGGCATCGGCATGGCTCGCGGCCAGCCTGGCGGCGGCACGCTCGCGCGCCTCGGTGGTGGCGGCCTGCTTTTTCTGTGCCGACTGGAAAGCCTCGCTCAGCGTGCCGAGCTGGCGGGCGCGCGGCAGCATGGCATCCAGTTCCGTGCAGCGCCGCTGTGCGGCCGAGCGCAACCCGGCCCGGGCCGTCTCGGCTTGCAACGCGGCAGCGGCTTGCACGGCTTGCTGCGCGGTACGCGCTGCGGCCGCATCGGCTTGCTCAAGCGCTGCCCCGGCTGCCGCACGGTCCCGCTGCGCGAGCTGCCACTGCTGCAGCGCGGGGTTGACGCGCGCCGCGCGCTGCGCAGCCTGCAGCCGCAACCGTTCGGCTTCCATCGCGGGTTGCTGTGCCAGCAGCGCCGCGTGCGCGCCTTCGGCCTGCTGGCGCTCGTACAGCCGCGCCGCCACCTGTTCGCCCGCGCCCAGCGCCGCCTGCGCCGCGACCAGCGCCTGGCGTGTGCCCTGCTCCCGCCCCTGCAGCGCATGCATTTCCGCCTGCAGCGCGGCGATGCCGTCGACGAGCGCCTGCGCGCTCTCCATGCCGGCCTGCCGCAGCGCTTCGTCGCGCTGGATGCCGATGCGCTCGGCATCGCGGCGGATGCCGGCCGCCTGCGTCTTCAGCAGTTCTTCCACGCGGCGATAGAGTTCGGTGCGGAACAACCGCTCCAGGATCGCCTGCCGCGCCTGCGAACTGGCGGTCAGCAGTTCGCGGAAGCGCCCTTGCGGCAGCACGATGACCTGGCGGAACTGCGCGCTGTCGAAGCCGAGCAGCTCGCGGATGGCATCGCTGACCTTGCCTGGCTGGCCAGCCTTGCTGACCCAGCCATTGCCGTCATGCTGGTCCAGCTGCGCCTTGGCCGGCTCCGTCAGCCAGCCCTCGCCGCGCTGCTTGGGCCGCTCCTGCACGGGCGAGCGCACCACGCGCCAGCGCTGCGCGCCCAGGCTGAATTCCAGCGTGACCTCGGTGCGCAGCCCCGGCGCGGCGTTGGCGCTGCGCATGGCCTGCGCACTGCGCTCGCCGCCGGAGGTATCGCCATACAAGGCGAAGCAGATCGCATCGAGCAGCGTGGTCTTGCCGGCGCCGGTGGGGCCGTGGATCAGGAAGAATGCCTGGTCGCCCAGCCGCGTGAAATCGACCTGCTCGGTCGCGGCAAACGGCCCGAAGGCCTGCAGGGTCAGGTGCAGCGGTCTCATGCCGACTCCCGCTCCGCCGCCGCCATGCCGGCCAGCACCTGGTCCAGCACTTCGCGATGGCCCGGCTCCAGCTCGGCATCGGCCACCTCGCGGAAAAAGCTGGCAAACAGCTCCCCGGGGCCAAGCTGGCGCAGCTGGCGGCCCGCTTCCGAGGCCGTGCCGCTGCGCGCCAGCACCGTGCGCTCGATCGACAGCGCGTTGGGGTAGACCTGGCGCAGCTTGGCCATCGGGTCGAGCAGCGCGCCGGCATCGGTCAGGCGCGCGTGGATATAGTCGTCGCGCTGCGGGTCATCGGCGCCGGCGGCAAGCAGCGCGGCCAGTTCGCCTTCCACCACGCGCACGTCGCGCAGCGGCTGCAGCGGCACCGGCGTGATCGACACGGCGCCGTCGGCATCCAGCTCGATGCGCGACACCGACTTGTCGTGCGCGCATTCGGACAAGGAGTACTTGAGCAACGAGCCGGCGTAGTGGATGCGCCCGCCGCCCAGCGTCTGCGGCCGGTGCAGGTGGCCCAGCGCCACCAGGTCGAAACCGGCGAACAGGTCGGCCGCCACGGCGCCGCTGCCGCCGACCGACAGCGGCCGCTCCGACTCGCTGGCCGCGCCGCCGACCACGAAGGCATGGCCCACCACCACGGCGCGCACGCCCGGCGGATGGACCGCGCGGATCGCATCGAGTTGCGCGCGCAGCGCGGCTTCATGCGAGGGCAGCTCGGCGCCCATGGCGTCGCGCACCACCGCGGGCTCGGCATAGGGCAGCGCGTAGAGGCGCACTTCGCCGTGCGCATCGTGCAGCGTCACGCTGGCAGCATCGGCCAACGTGCGGCCGGCCACGTGCAGGCCCTGCGCGCGCATCAGGCGCGCGCCGAATTCCAGCCGCTGCGCGCTGTCATGGTTGCCGGCGATCATCACCACGGGCACGCCGGCATCGACGACGATGCGGCCCAGTACGTCGTCAAGCAGCGCCACGGCCTCGGGCGGGGGCACGGCGCGGTCATAGACGTCGCCGGCGATCAGCACGGCGTCGGGTCGTTCGGCTTTGACCAGTTCAACGAACTGGCCGAGGATATGGGCCTGGTCTTCCAGCAGGCTGCGGGCATGGAAGAGCCGGCCGAGATGCCAGTCGGCGGTGTGCAGGAAACGCAATCTGGGATCCGGTGGAAAGGTGGATGCGGCGCGCGCAGCCCGTAATGATAAATCGTTGCGGGGCCTGCGCGGCCGTTCAGCGACGGTTCAGCCGTGCCGGCGCATCATAGAAGGAGATCCGCCTGCCCTGAGCCGGCAGTCATGCGCCAGCATCAGACCGGCTCGGCCTCGCTGTCGGCGATCTGGTACTTGCGCATCTTTTCCCACAGCACCTTGCGGCTGATGCCCAGGCTCGCCGCCGTATCCTGCCGCCGCCAGCCATTGGCATCGAGCGCGGCCAGGATGCGGCGGCGTTCTTCCGTATCGGCGCGCAGGTCGTTGCGCTCGCCGGCGTCGAACGCGCCCGGATGCAGCGCGCGGAACAGCGGCCGGATGCGCTCCTCGTCCCAGCTGCCGGCCTGTTGCACGGTAATGCCGACGCGCTCGGCCAGGTTGCGCAGTTCGCGTACGTTGCCGGTGAAGTAGGCGGTGCCGACCGCGCCCCGGAGCCAGTCGGGCATCGGCGGCAGGTCGTCAAGACCGGACGGCCCCAGCATATGGCGCAGGAACGATTGCAGCAGCGCTACCTTGTCGGCCGGCCCGCGCTCTTCGAGGCTGGGGATGCGCATCTCGATCACGGCCAGGCGGAAATACAGGTCGGCGCGGAAGCGCCCTTGCCGCACCGCTTCGCGCAGGTCCTTGTTGGTGGCGGCAACCAGGCGGAAGTCGAGCTTGACCGACAGCGTCGAGCCCAGCCGCGTGATGGCGCTCTCTTCCAGCACGCGCAGCAGCTTGACCTGCTGGAACAGCGGCAGGTCGCCGATTTCATCGAGGAACAGCGTGCCGCCGTTGGCCTGCTCGAAAAAGCCGCGGTGGGCGAAGGCAGCGCCGGTGAATGCGCCCTTGGCGTGGCCGAAGAACTGCGATTCGAACAGCCCGTCGGGGATTGCGCCGCAGTTGACCGCGACGAACGGGCCCTTGCCGTAGCTGCGGTTGCGTTCATGGAACAGGCGCGCGATGCGCTCTTTGCCGGCGCCGGTCTCACCGTACAGCATCACGTTGCTGCCGAAGTCGGCAAAGGTCTCCACGTGCTGCAGCAGCTGCCGCATCGCTGTGGAACCGGCTACCAGCTCGGCCTCGCGCGCGCCGCCGGCATCGGCGGCCAGCAGCTGCGGCAGCAGCTTGCCGATCTGGTTGCGCAGATCGGCGCCGGTGAAGTCGTCAGTGAGGATATGCGCGTATTCGGCCGGGAAACGGCCGGGATCGGTCTCGCGGCCCGGTGCCGCGACCCAGATCACCGGCATGCCGTGCGCGGCCTCCCAGTCAAGCGTGAAGCGCGCCGCGCCGATCACCGAGACGCTGATCACGGCGATGCAGGGCTTGGTGCGCGGCTCGGCGGGCAGCGCCTCGAGCGCGCCGGCGCGGATCACGTCGACGCCCAGCGGCGAAAGGAAGCGGGTCACGCGGTCGGCAATCTCGTACTTGCCTTCCCACACGTAGACTTCGAGGTTTTCGTAGGCCCAGCGGTCGGTCTTCATTGCATCTCTGCCATCAGGCGGTTGTGTGGCACGGCCATGGCTCAGTACACCAGTTCGGAGTTGTTGCAGTCGATGCTGTGCAGCCAGAGGTCGGAAGTGCCCAGCTGGATGCCGAGGCTGCTGAGCAGCGGCGGGACCAGCGCATCAAGGGTGGTGCCGAGCTGTACGAGCAAAGGGCTGAGGTCGATGTTCAATGGCAACGGCACGCCCAGCAATTCCGGCTTTACCTGCAAGGCAAGGACCTGGGAGAAGATGCCTCCGAGCGGATTGGCCGTGCCGACTTGTTGATGGCCGCCAGGCGCCAGCGTGACGTCCTGGCCAGCCGAGCTGCGCTGCTTCGGGTCATCGACAACCACGAGATCGAGCAGCGGAATCAGCAACGCAGAGGCTGTGCCGATCTTCACCTTGCCACCTGCGCATTGGTCGGTCAGGCATGCAGTCAGCACGCTGGAGCTAACGTGCAGCGTCGCGCGCCGATCTGCGGGCGACGCTGCGCATCGCAGGCTCGTCAGGTCGGCTTTCGCTTGCGCAACGGCGATATGAAGCGGGACATTCAGTTGAACGCCAAGCAACGTACTTATTGGCCCGCTTGACACCCGCGCAGCCAGCGCCACCTCGACCTGCTCCGATTTTGCTGAAGTCTGCCATGTTGCCGGAGCATCGCTCAGCTTGCGCGCCGGCCCTACCGCCATGACAGGCGGCTGGATCAATCGCAGGTTCGCACTAAGTCCTCCGAGCCCCGCCGGCAACGGCACGTTGAGCGGCAACGTCACCGCCGCATCGCCCCGTGCCACTTGCGCCCCAAGCATCAGCAGTTGCGCCACATTCAGCCCCACCTCGGCCGCCGACGAGGCGGCGGGCGCCAGCACGCCTAGCTGCAGCAGCTTGTCCAGCGACACTGCGACGCCCGCGCCAGCCGCACCCAGCGTCGTCGGCGGGCTGCCGAGCATGGTCGTCAGCAACGCGTCCCGATTCGCCGCACCAAGCACCAGCGCGTAGTAGTCGTGCAGGCTCAGCGACGTCTTCAGCAGCTCATCGACGGTGCCTGCCTCCGCCTGGAGGCGCAGCTGGTCCAGCGTCACCGTGGTATTGACCAGCCCCTGCCAGTCCACGGCGGATAGCTGCACGGTGTTACCCAGCAGCCAGCTCAGCATGCTGTTGGCCGTGCTGACGTCGAGCAGCCCGGTTCCCAGCGAAAACGCTGCCACCGGCGGGCTGCCGCTGGCGATCGCTTCGGCGCGCAACTGCCGGCCGCTGCCGCCGTTGATGACGAACAGGATCGGCACCGTCTGCGTGGCCTGCACGCGCACGGCGTTGGGCGACACCTTGGTGGCATCGTACGCCGCGCTGAAATGCCGCGGCCCGCCGCTGGCCGGATCCCACACGCCCACGCATGCCGTCATGCCGTCGGCATTGCCCGCGGCGGAGTCGGCGCAACCCAGGGAGATGCCGGACGGATAACCATTCTGTGCGCCGATATTGCTGACCGTGGCGCGCACCGCCGTGTTCAGCTGGTCGGCGCTGGCCGCCTGCTTGAGCTGCTGCGCCGCGGACATCGCCGCGACGTCCACCATGTTCTGCAGCTGGCGCTGGCGCATGAACACATGGCCGACGTCGATCGACACCAGCGCGGCGATCGCCACGGTGGCGATCAGCAGCGCCGCCATCACGCTGATGGCACCGCCGGCGACAGGTCGCGCGAGCCGCGTCCGGCGATTGCGCTGCATTTTCGGCGCGCGCCAGGTCATTTGCCGTTCAGCATTTGTCCGGCCGATCCGGCACGCGCGGTGCTGGCGTTGGCCTGCCCGGTGTAGAACTCCGGCAGCGCGAAGCGGAAGCTGTTCATGTAGCGCTCGTAGCCCAGCGCGGCCTGCTCGCCGTGCATCGGCAGCAGCGGCCCGGCCTGCGTGCCCTCGCGCTGCACGGCCAGGATGGCGCGCGTATCGGCGCCGATCTCGCGCGCAGCGGGCCGCTCCGCCAGCATGCCGACGCTGCCGGCAGAAGCTTCGGCTGACGGCGTGGCGGGCTGTGCCTGCGCGGCCGGCGCCAGCAGCAGGCACAGCGCCGCGCACAATGCCGGCACTGCCGGCGTGGGGAAAGCAAGGCGGATCATGTCGGTCATGGGCTGGCGCTCTCTGGGGCGGCTACCGCCGGCGACCGGGCCGCGACGGCCACGGGGGCGAGCGTGGCGGGGTTCGCGGGAAGGGCGGGGTTGGCGGACGTCGAAGGATTGGGTACGGCGCGTACGGCCGGCGCGGGCCGCACCGCCGCGCGTTCGCGTGCGGCCGCGGCACGGACCACGCGGTCGGCTTCCTTGCGGACCGCGCTGCGGGTCGCTTCGGGCATGGCGGCCTTCTGCATCATCGCGTTGGCCTGCGCGCGCTTGCCGTCGGCCATCAGCCATACCGCGGCGTTGCTGATCATGCGCGGGTTGCGCGCATCCAGCTCCAGCGCCTGCATCACCGGCACGCGCGCGTCCTGCAAGGCGCCGGTGCGCATCAGCGCATAGCCCAGGTCGCTGGCGATACGCGGGTTCACCGGGTCGAGCCCGGCCGCGGCGCGCAGCTCGGTCACCGCCCGCGCAAAATCTTCCTGGCGCCCGGCCAGCAGTCCGAGCCCATGGTGCGCATGCGCCGCCTGCACGCCCCGCGACGTGGCGGCGAGCTGCTGGTAGGCCTCGGTGGCGGCCTTGTCCTGCTCGGTCTCGCGCAGTGCATCGGCGCGCATCACGCGGATCTCGTTGTCGTTGCCGAAGCGCTGCACATAGACATCGATATGCGCCAGCGAGGCAAAGTACAACCCGTCCTGCTGCATCTTGCGGATCAGCCCCAGGTAGACCGCCTGCTCGTTGTACTCGGCGCGGGCGGTCTTGTCGCGCATCTTGGCCAGCTCCACCTGCGCCTCCGCCTGCTGCTGGATCATGGCGGCGCCGATGTCGCGCGTGGCGCAGCCCGCCAGCGCCGCCGCTGCCACGGTCGCTGCCATGAGTCTGGAAATGCGGCCGAACGACGGGCCGGCTGTGCGCATCATTGCATCGCTCCCATATTTTTGATCATGCGGATCACCCCAAGGAAACCCGGGCCCGCGGTAATGATCAGCAGCACCGGCAGCAGGCTCACCACCATCACCGCGGTCATCTTGACCGTGAGCCGGCCGATCAGGTCCTTCATGCGCGCCTTGCGCGCCTCCTGCAGGCGCAGGCCGAACTGGCGCAGCGGCTCCTGCACCGCGCCGCCGTGGCGGTCCACCTGCGTCAGCAGCGTGATCAGGCCTTTCAGGTCTTCGTTGTCGAACAGCCGGCTGATGCGCAGCAGCGTCTGCTCGCGCGAGCGGCCCGAGGCAAACTGCTGGTTGGCGCGCGCCAGCTCCGGCCCGAGCACGCGCAGCATGCTGCCGAACTCCGCCACGATCACCTGCAGGCTCTGGTCGATCGACAGGCCCACGCCCTGCAGCAGCCGCAGCATGTCGATCAGCACCGGCAGCTCGTCGTCGACCAGGCGCAGCCGGGACGCGGCACGCCGGCGCAGCAAGGTCTTGGGCGCGAGGTAGGCCACTGCGAACACACCGAAGCCCCACGCCAGCATGACGGCGACACCGGCGCCAACATGCCACAGCATCGCGGCCAGCGACAGCACCAGCGGCAGCACCAGGCGCAGCGCGCCGAACAGCATGCGCGCGTTCAGCCCGTACCAGCCGCATTGCTCCAGCAGTTGCTGGTCCTCGGGCGTCACCACCGCGCGGCCCAGGCGCGATTCCAGCCAGTGCGCGTCGATGCGCCCACCTACGCTCTCACCCACGCGCGCGCTCAGTTGCGCGCCCAGTTGAGCGCCCAGTTGCGCACCAATGGCCGCCGCACCGGGCCGGCCCGGCGGCACCTTGGCACGCGCGGCAGCCTGGACGCCGGCGGCAGCGGTTGCCTGCGGCTGCGTTGCCGCCGGCGCGGCCTGCGCCTGCGCTGCTTCGGCAGCGCGCTGCCGCGCCAGCGCGGCATCGATGGTGCGCGCCGCCAGGCGCCGCTGGCGCCAGTCGCGCAACAGCGGCAGCGTCAGCACGGCCACGCCGCATGCGGCGGCGAACAGGCTCAGCGAGATCAGTGTCAGGCGGTCCATGTGTGCGTGGTTCCGTGCATGTGCCGCTCAGATCGACTTGGCCAGCCGGTACAGCATCAGCGCGCCCGCGGCTTCCAGTCCGAGCGCGGTCAGCAGCATGGTCTTGCCGGCCGGGTCCTTCCACATCAGCATGATGTAGCCGGCATTGAGCATGAACAGGCCGCCGGCCACCACCAGCGGCAGCAGCCCCAGGATCCATGCCGACAGCCGGGTCTCCGCCGACAGCGCCAACAGCTCGCGCTGGGCCGCTTCGCGGTCGCGCATGAAGGCCGCGGTACGCTCCATCACCACGTCGGCGCGGCCGCCGTAGCGCACCGACAGGCGCAGCACGGACGCCACCAGCACCAGCTCGTCGACCTTGTACGTGCGCCCCACCTGCAGCACCGCCTGGTCCAGTTCCTTGCCGGCGCGCTGCAGGTGAACCGCCTGCACCAGGCATTGCCGCAGCGGTGCCTCGGTATTGGCGATGGAGTTCTGGAACGCCGCCGGCACGCTGCTGCCGATGGTCATCAGCCGCACCACGCCGTCGAGAAAACCGGGCAGCTGCGACAGCAGCTTCTTGTGCAGCCGGCGCACGCGGTTCCACAGCAGGCAGGCCACGATTGCCAGCGCGACGATGCACGCCGCCGCGGCGCCCAGCCATTGCCCGGCAAGCGCGCCGATAGCGGTGAACAGCGCCACCGGCGCGCCCCACAGGATGGCGGTGCGGCGCGTCGGCGCAAGGTCTGCGCGGCGCAGGAAATCGTCCCAGTGGCGGCGCAGGTCGCGCGCTGGCACCTGCAGCGCAGGGTCCCGCGCCTGGGCGTAGCGAAGCCGCACCTGCTCGGTCTGCGCGCGCAGGAAGGCCTGCGACTGCTCGCGGCGCGCGCGCACCTGCGCGCTGGCCAGCAGCAGCAGCCCCAGGCCGGTGACGACCAGCGCCACCGCGGCGAGCAACAGCGTGGCGCTAGACATCGAAACGGTCGTCCAGCATGAAGCCCGGCCCGCGCATGCGCGCCAGCTTGGGCGAATGCGGCAGGATGCCGAGCGAGATCCAGCGGTCGGTCTCGGTGCCGTCCGCGTTGATGGCCGGCTCGTGCCGGTACAGCTCCTGCGTCGACACGATGTTGTCGCCCAGCCCGGTGACCTCGGTGATCGAGACGATGCGGCGCTTGCCGTTGGAGAGCCGCGCAATCTGCACGATGAAGTCGATGGCGTTGGCGATCTGCCGGCGCAGGCTGGCCTCGCTGCCCTGGAAACCGGCAAACCCGGCCAGCATCTCCAGCCGGTACAGGCATTCGCGCGGGCTGCTGGCGTGGATGGTGCCCATCGAGCCGTCGTGGCCGGTGCTCATTGCCTGCAGCATTTCCAGCACCTCGCCGCCACGCACTTCGCCGACGATGATGCGGTCGGGGCGCATGCGCAGGCTGTTGCGCAGCAGGTCGCGGATCGACACCACGCCGGTGCCCTCGAAGCCGCCCGGCCGGCTTTCCAGCCGCACCACGTGCGGGTGGTTCAGCGCCAGCTCGGCGGTGTCCTCGATGGTGATGACGCGCTCGCTGGCCGGCACGAAGGTGGCCAGCGCATTGAGCAGCGAGGTCTTGCCCGAGCTGGTGCCGCCGCTGACCAGGATATTGCAGCGGGCCTGCACCGCGGCCTGCAGCAGGTCAGTGACCTCTGGGCTCATGGTGCCCAGCGCCTCCAGGTCGGCGGGCGTCATCGGATCCTTGCGGAACTTGCGGATCGACACCACCGGGCCTTCCAGCGCCAGCGGCGGAATCACCACGTTGATGCGGCCGCCGTCGGGCAGGCGCGCGTCGACCATCGGGTTGGACTCGTCCAGGCGCCGGCCGATCGGCGCCAGGATGCGGCGCACGATGCGCAGCAGGTGGCCGCCGTCGGCAAAGCGCACCGGGATGCGCTCGAGCACGCCGTGGCGCGACACGTAGACGTCGAGGTGCCCGTTGACGAGGATGTCTTCGACCGCGGGATCGTTGAGCAGGTCTTCGATCGGTCCGAAGCCGGCCAGCTCCTTGGTCAGCGCCTCGGCGATCTGGCGCAGCTCGGCTTCGTTGATGGGGATGCGGCGCAAGCGGGTAAAGCTCTCGAGCTCCAGGTCGACGAAGCGCTGGATCGCGGTGCGCGACCAGCGTCCGAACTCGGCGCCCAGCTCTTCGATACGGGTCAGCAGGTGCTCGTGCGCGGCTTCTTTGATGTTGTGGAATTCCTGCGAGACCGGGAACGGTGCGGGGGCGTGGTCGGAGAATTCGATCGCTTGCGTCATGTCAGCTTCCTGGGCTTGCTCAGCTTCCGGTCTTGGCCACGCGCACCGCGCGCAGCGCTTCGGGCAGTTTTTCCTTCATGCGTCCAAGCAGGCTGGTGTCCTTCGCCGCTTCGGGGCGATAGCCCAGCCGCGCCAGCAGTTCTGCCAGCGCGCGCACGTAGGGATCATGGGGGTTGTCGTCGGCCAGTACGGCGCCGCGGTTCATCGCCAGCACCAGCGCCTCGCGGCAATCGGGCAGCGTCGCCACCGACTGCACGCCGACGCGGCGCGCGATCTGCGCGGCGTCGACGCCCAGGCGCGCATCGAAGCGCGACACCAGCAGGTGCAGGTCATCGCGCTCCACCTCGCGCGCGCGCAGCTCGTGCACCAGCTCGGCCGCCGAAACGATGGCGCCGACACTCTGCTCGGCGACCAGCACCACGCTGTCGGCGGCCTTGACGATCTGCGCGGTGAACTCGGCATTGCCGAAGCCGCCGAGGTCGATCACCTGCATGTCGAAGAACGCGCGCAGCCGCTCCAGCAGGCTGATCGCTTCCGAATAGGAGATGTCGCGCAGCTCGCCCAGCGCCCCCGGCAGTGGCAGCACGCAGACGCCGTTGGCATGGCGCGTCAGCGCGGTCTGCACGAAGACCTGGTCGAAGCGGCGCAGGTTGCGCACCGCCTCGACGAAGTGGAAGCCCGGGGTCAGGTTCAGGTACAGCGCGCCGTCGCGCGCGGGCAGGCCCAGGTCGAGCAGCAGCACCTCGGCGCGTGCGTCGGACTTCTCGCGCAGCGGCAGGTGGCGGCGCGCGGCGGCCGCCAGGTTGACCGCCAGGCTGGTCACGCCCACGCCGGGGCGCGCGCCCAGCAGGGCGACGATCTTGCCCTGGCGCAAGGCCTCGGCGGGCCGCACCTGCTCGCGCGGCACCGCCAGGCGCTTGACCACCGCCTCGGCGTCGGCCGGCGCGTCGCGCAGGTCGATAAAGTCCTTCACGCCCATGCGCAGCGCGGCCAGCATGACGCCGGGATCATCGGCGCGGCCGACCGCGACCAGCGGCAGGCCGGGGAAGAGCCGCAGCAACTGCTCGCCCAGGCGCGCCGAGGCGCTGGCCAGCTCGGGCGAGAAATGCAGGAACACCAGCCCGGGGCGCAGTTCGCCGACGCGCTCCATGAAGGCCTCCTGGGCCCCGCCCTCCGCCACCAGCGTGCCCAGCCCGCCCAGGACCTTGCCCAGCCAGTCCTTGACTTCGCCCTGCGTGGCATGCAACAGGAAATAATCCATCGTTCCGCCTCAACGTGTTGGCCATGCCCGCCGGCATGGCCGGCGGCTATTTTGAGAAACCCGGCAACGTCGGGTCCGCGTACTCACCCACCATGTACCACCCCCATACATTGGGGCTGGCGCTGGTGCGGCCGTCGGCCCCGACGGCCTGCGCCGCCGGCGCGCCCTTGGCCAGCGGCTTCACCAGGCGCGGCGTGACGACGATCATCAGTTCGCGGTCTTCCTGGTGAAAATTCAGGTTCTTGAAGAAGACGCCGATCACGGGCAGGTCGCCCAGCAGCGGCACCTTGCTGACATTGCTGACGGTGTTGCGGCTGACCAGTCCGCCGATCACGAAGCTCTCGCCGTCGCCCAGCTCCACGGTAGTGTCGGCGCGGCGCGTGACGATGGCGGGAACCACCGCACCGTTGACCGAGATGCCGCGCGACGGATCCAGGTCGCTGGCCTCCGGCGCCACCTTCAGCGCGATCCGGTTGGCCGACAGCACCGTGGGCGACACGGTCAGCCCGATGCCGAACGGCTTGAACTGGATCGTGGTGGTGCCCAGCGCCTGTGGCACCGGGATCGGGATCTCGCCGCCGGCGAGGAAGCTGGCGCTCTGGCCGGACAGCGCCACCAGGCTGGGTTCCGCCAGCACGCGTGCCAGGCCATTGGCCTCCAGCAGGCTGATGTTGGCGAAGATGCCGTTGGTCAGCGAGGCGGCCACCAGGTTGAAGGCGCTGCTCATCGGCGACGACAGGTCGGCGCTGAAGCTGCCGGGATTGCCATTGGTGCCGGGGGTGAAGGTGAACTTGTTCAGCGTCGACGGCGAAAAGGAACCGAAGGCAAAGCCGGAATGGTTGCGGAAGAAATTGATGCCGGCTTCCTTGAGCACGGTCTTGCTGACCTCGACCACCTTGACGTCGACCTGCACCGTGCCGCTGACCGGCACCGTCGAGCGGTCGATCACCAGGCCGGGCCTGCCGTCGGCCCTGCCGGCGGTGGCGGCACGGGCCGCGGCCTGCGCGCGCGCGGCGGCGTAGGCATCGGGCGACTGCCCGCTGATCGACGCGCCCGCCGCCGAGTAGCCGACCCTGGCGTCATCCGCGCCGGGGGCGATGGCATCGACCTGCACGCTGTATGTCACCGGTTCGGCGTTGCGCGTCCACATCATGACGTCGGTCACGCCCGGCTGCTTGGCGACCAGCAGCACGCTGGGCGTGCCGCGCGTGCGCAGCACCAGCGCGTCGGCGACGGCCGGGTTGCCGACCGCCACGCGCTCCACCGGCTGCGCCGTGCGGATTTCCTTCTGCGCGCCGGCCATCAGGCGCAGCTGCCGTGCCGGCGCCGGGTCTTGCGCGGCGCCCGCCGCGGCCTCCTGCGCCAGAGCGCGCGGCGCCATGGCATACCAGGCGGTGCTTGCCAGCATCGCGGCAAACGTGGCCTGCATCAGCCTGCGGCGCACTGCCGCGGCGGGGGACTGCGTCTTGTTGGTATGCATGCGATGAGCGCCCACGTTCTTACTCGATCTCGCGCTTGCCGGCACGAATCACTTCCACGCCCGCGATCTCTCGCGCCTCGCGCGCCTGTCGCGCGGCGGGCGGCGCGGCCACCTGCAGCGGGCGTGCCGCCGGTGCCGCGGGCGGCAGCGCTTGCGGCGCCCGCGCGGCTTTGCCGCCCGCAGCGCCGGTGGCCGCCATGCCGGACAACGCCACCCCGGCGACGGCCTTGTCGGCTGCGGCGCGCGGCGCATCGGCCGGCACGCCGGCGCGCACGGCCAGGGCCGGCGGCGGCTCCACGAACATGCCTTCGCTCGGCATGGCCTGGTCGTGCGGGTTGCGCAGCGCCAGCAGCAGGCGCCCCGACTGCTGCGCCATGGCGAGCCGGCTGACCTGCTCCAGCGGTACAGACAAGACCGCGGTCTTGGCGCCTTCCTGCCGCGCCATCATCTGTTCGGGCTTCGCCGGCTGCGGCTGGTGCACCGCGGCCGCACCGTAGGACAGCACGCGCAGCCGCGACAACAGCATGCGGGCGTGGCTTTCCGGGATCTCCTGCTGGTCGCGTCGCAGCACCAGGAACACGTCGACGTAATCGCCCGGCTGCACCTGGTTGCCGACGCCGATGACCTCGTCGACCTGCACCGCCACGGCGCGCTCGCCTTCCGGCACCTGCGTCGCCAGGCCGGCCAGCAACTGGGTTTCGAGCACGGGCACGTTGGCGCCCAGCGGCACCAGCAGCACCTGTCCGCTGACGCGCGCCACGTCGGTGTAGGCGCCGGCCGGATCGATCGGCAGCATCTCGACCTTGAGCGCGTCAGCGCCGATGGGCTTGCCGGCTTCCACGGCGCGCGTGGTGATGACTACCGGGTGCATTGGCGACGCACCCTTTGACGCCGTCTCTGTTGGCGCCGGCTGGCGGCCGACCTGCCAGGCCAGCACCGCAAGCAGCAGCGCCAGTCCGAGCAACACCACCGCCACGAGTCGGATCTGCTTGCTGGTCATGCGAAGTTCCTTTGGGCGGACGGGGCTTGAAGTGCCTGGGGATGCGTCATGGCGATCACCGCGCTCAGATATCGGGCGAAAGCTGGACCATGGCCGTGCCGGACAACGTCGCCGGCACCGGCACCATCGGCACGGCTGGAAGGATGTTGGCGGTCGGCAGCCTGAGCGTGACCTGCACGCACAGGTCGGCGGACCCGCTTGCACACGGCACTGCCTGTGCGACGTTCGTCGGGGTGATGGCGCTGCTGATGGAAGTGGGCAGCGTTCCCAGCGCCATGGCCGAGGCCGCGCTTACGCGTGCCGCCTGCGTCGCGGCCGCGCCCGTGCCGGATACCCCGGACGGATAGCGCAAGGCGGCACGTGCCCCTTCTTCGGCCGCCAGCGTCAGCATCTGCTGCAGTGCCAGCACCATGCCGTAGTAGACGATGCCGATGACGATGGCGAGCAGCAGCGGCACCACGATCGCGAACTCGATCGCGGCGCTGCCGGCAGTTTGCCTGCGCCGGACGCATCCCGGGCGCGCATGCCCGCTGTCCAGGTTGACCCGGTTGACCTTGTTGACCCTTGCGTGCTGCCACATCTGTCCGGTCCCCTTTTTGTTCTCGCGCCGACCGGCGGCGCAGCCCGCGTTCCTGTCGCTGTCTCCGGGCTATCGGCCCTAGCGGCCCGCGGCCAGCCACCACAGCACACCTGCTGCCAGGTACGCGGCGTACGGAATGCCCCGCGCGCATGCAAACTGCGCGGTCGGCGCCAGTCCGTTGCCTTGTGCATCCTTGCCCTGCCCGGGCACTGGCTCACCGTCGCCGGCACGCATCGGTGCCGCGGCGCGCTGGCGGCGCGCGGCCGGCCCGCAGCCGTCCAGTGCCAGCGCAAGCAGCGCGTGCACCATCCCGAGCAGGCTGCCGACGACCCATGCCATGACCAGCCCCTGCGGACCGGTGAACAGACCTGCCACCGCCAGGAACTTGACGTCACCCGCCGCCATGCGCCCAAGGGCGTAGACCGGCAGCGTGACGGCAAGTCCCAGCCCCGCGCCGGCCAGGCGCGTGCCGATCGGCAGTTCCGTGCCCTGCCCGGCCAGCAGCGCCAGCCCAAGGGCCAGCACGGCAGCCGCCAGCATGGCGTTAGGAACGCGCCGGTAAGCGAAGTCTGTGTAGAGGGTCGCCGCGCAGAGGAGCGCAGCAATCACGTGGATACCGCCGGCTCAGGGTGCGGCAGGCAGCCAGGCAAGCACGCGTGCGGCAAGGTTGCCGAAACCGGTGTTGAGGTTAGTGCCGAGGGTACCGGCACCGACAGCCACGGCAAGGGCCACCAGGCCCGCGATCAGCCCATACTCGATGGCCGTCGCGCCGCGCTCATCCTTGATGAAGCGTGCAATGAGTCGTTTCATATTGTCACTCCCGAGGTGATCGAAAAACCCGCGATCACGCTTCCCCCGTTCGATTATCGCGGTACTCTGTGGCCCGCTCTTTATCGACATTTCACGCTGTGCTGCACTTTTTTTATAAGACACGAAATGTCTCAACCATACCCCACCTACGGGTGGTGGGAATGACCCAAAGGGGTCATGCTCCTGTGTTTGAAACGACCCATGGCACGTTGCTTGCACGTTGTTAAAGAACGGGCAGGATCGGCCGGCGACCGGCCTGCAGCCTGGCGCCGCCGCGGTTCAGGCGGCGGCGCCAGGCGGAAGAAAAAGATGCGCTGCGACGGGGTGATGTGCGACAGCGCACCGTGAAAACCCTAGGCCGGGAATGAGACAAATCAGCGGAGCAAGCCACCCAGCAGGGGCAGCTGGAGGCCCTTGCCATCGCTGTCGCCGCCGTAGCCGCCATTGCTGCCATGGCCACCACCATGGCCGCCGCCATGACCGCCGCCATGACCGCCACCATGGCCACCACCATTGCCTCCGCCAGCGAGGCCGCCGAGCAGCCCGGTAACCGGCGCCAGCAGGCCAGACGACCCGCCATGGCCATTGCCCTTGCCGTCGCCGAGCAACGGAAGATTGCCCAGCAGCCCGCCGACGACGTTGCCGCCGTGGCCATTGCCATGGCCGCCGCCATGACCGCCGCCGTGGCCGCCATCCCCCAGCAGGGGCAGCTTGCCCAGCAAGCCGCCGAGCGGGCCACCGTCATGCCCGCCGCCATGGCCGCCACCGCCCAGCAACGGCAGGTTGCCCAGCAAGCCGCCGAGCGGGCCGCCACCATGCCCGCCACCATGCCCGCCCAGCAGCGGCAAGTTGCCCAGCAACCCGCCAAGCAGATGGCCGCCATCGCCATAGCCGCCGCCATGCCCGCCGCCCAGCAGCGGGAGGTTGCCCAGCAGCCCGCCGAGCGGATTGCCGCCATGGCCGTAGCCACCGTTGACCAGACCGCCGGCCTCCGCCACCGTCTTGCCGGCTTCCTTGAACACACCGCCCAGCGGCGACACCAGCGGCGCATCGCTGTGGCTGAGCAGGCTGCCGCCGCTGGCCACCGTGTAGCCGAGCTTGCGCAGCAGGCCATCGACCGGCTTGCCCAGGCCGGTAACCGCGCCCAGCTTCTGCGTGCCGTCGGTCACCTTGCTGGTGAGCGGCACGATGACCTTGCTGACCGTCTGGGTCACGTTCTCGACCGGGCCCTCGGACAGCACGTGGTAGAGCTTGTGGCCGCCTTCCTTGACCACGTAGCCCACTTCCTTGACCAGCTTGCCCACCGGCGTCGTCACTGGCGCCAGCGGCGCGAGCTTGTCGGTACCCAGGCCATAGACCAGCTTGCCGGCGCTGATCACGGCCTCGCCGCCCTCTTCGACCACGTTGCCGGTGCTGGCAACGGTGATGCCGACCGGATTGCGCACCTGGCCCATCTTGCCGAGCCCGTCGTGCAGCCCTTGACCGAGCGCGCTCACGGCGTCGCCGGTGTTGTCGACCACCCCGCCCAGCCCGTAGCGCGCCTTCTTGGGCAGCACCGGAATCGGCGCATGCTTGATGTCCTTGCCGATCTCGCTGATGGCATCGCCCGCGGCCAACACGGTATGGGCCGCACCGTGCACCACCTCGGCGGTGGGGGTGGGATCGCCCCCCTGCGGGGTTTTCGGTCCCGGCGTGACCTGCACCTCGGTACTGCCGCCGCCGCTGGGGCGTGGATTGATGCCGCTGCCGCCGCCGCTCGACGAGCAGCCCGCCAATAGGGCGGCGGCGGCCACGCAAGCCGTGGCCAGGATTGTCATGGAATGCTGCGCCGGTTGCTGGATTCTCATTGCCTTGCTCCTCTGTCAGGTGGGCCTCGGCCCTGCCGTGGCCGTCGTGTCTTGGTCTGTCGCACGGATTGCCGACGAGCCTCCCCAGGGCCCCGCTTTGTCCACCGACGCTGGCCGCCCCCTTGAGGGCATGGCCACGCGGTGGAGCGCGGGATCGCCGGCGCGTCGGGACCTGAATGGCAAAGCGCATGCCAGCGCGGCCATGTGCGCCGGCACACATTGACAGCGCGCCTGCGCGGCGGGGTTGTACGCCTTGCCGGGCGCGGCTTGCGCGGCATTGCGGACCGCCTGGTTCCGTGCCCGCGGTGGTGTTACGGCGTGCGCGACTGGCGTTACGTGCTACGTAACGTGTTCCGCCCGCTCCGGAACACCGGCGTTCGCCACCGCACGCAACGGCGGTGATTCCGGCACCCGCACAGGCACCGTTCCGACACGCGCGCGGCGACGTCACGACCCTGTCATTTCCGGCATTTTTGTTCCCGTCAGACGACACACGTTACGTAACGCGTAACGTGCGCAAGCCCACCAATGCGCGCTTCGCCGCGCTCGGGATGGCTTTCCGGCATCGCCCGCAACGGCAGGCTCCGCAAGGCTTCGGAGACCACGCACCCCGCGTTGGCGGGGTGCCCGCCGGGCCCCGCTCCGGCGCTGGCATGCCCGTTGCGCCATGCAAGCGTGCCGCCGCACGCAAGGACGGAAAAGGCGCTGCGCGGCCGAGCGATTGAAACGACGGGAACAGAGGGAACCAACCATGCGCAAACAACAATTCGCCGTTACGGCACTCCTGGCAACCCTGCTGGCACTGGGCGGTTGCGCCAGCGGCAGTGGCTCGACTTCCATGGGCACGTCGGGAACCAAGACCAGCGGCAACAATACGGGTACGAGTGGTACGGGCGGCCTGGGCGGTGGCACCGACCTGGCCGGCGGCGGCGGTACTGGCGGCACTGGTGGTACGGGCGGCACCGGCGGTGACAATGGCGGCGGCGACGGCAGCGGCCAGACCCCCGCGCTGACGCCGACCGCGGCCATCATCAACAATACGGGCTCGGTGCTTGGCAGCGCCGGCAGCACGGTCAGCGACCTTGGCACGCAACTCGGCAGCGCCAACCTGCCCCTGGTGCCGGCGCAGACGCAAAGCGGCCTGGGCGGCGTGGTCGGCAACACCGGCGATGCCGTGGGCGCGCTGGCCGCGGGACTGCAAGGGGGCCTGGGCAGCATGCCCAACGTCGCCAACCCGGTCGGGGTCACGGTGGCAAGCACCGGCAATGTCGTCGGTGAACTGGGCGCTGCGGTATCGAGCGCAGGCACGGCGATCGGCGGCCTGGGTACCGGCCAGCTCTCGCCGCTGGCGCCCCTGGCCACGCCGCTGGGCGCAGTGGTCGACAAGGTCGGCGACACCGTCACCGCGACCGGTGCCAAGCTGACCACGGTCCTGTCGACCGGGCCGGTCGAGCAAGTCACCGGCAACGTCAGCAAGCTGATCGTGCCGCTCACCTCGAAGCTGACCAGCACCACGCAGACGCTGGGCGCGGCCACCGGGCTGGGCACCCCGACCGCCAGCCTGCTGGCCACGGTCGGCGGCGCGCTGGCCACGGCCGGCACCAAGCTGCAACAGACCAATACGCCGGTGGTCTCTGGCCTGGGCGGCACCGTCAATGCCGCGGGCACCACCGTGGCATCGCTGGGCGGCGCGGTGAAGGGCCCGGCCACCGGCGGCGGGCTGGGCGCGCTGAGCCCGGCGCTGGCACCGGTGACGGGGCTGGTCAGCGGCGTCACCGGCGCGACCGGGGGCAACGCAGGCTCGCCGCTGGCTCCTGTCACCGGGCTCGTCAGCGGGCTCACCGGCGGGCTGACCTCCACCGGCGGCAATACGCCACTGGCGCCGGTCACCACCGCCGTCAGCGGTGTGGTCAATGGCGTGGTCGGCGGGCTTGGCGGTGTTGCCACGGCCGCCGGCTCCGGCACCACCGCCGGGCCGCTGGCGCCGGTCACCAATGTCGTCGCCGGCCTCACCGGCGGCGCCACCGCCACCTCCGGCAGCACCACCAGCAAGGGCTCCACGACCGCGACCGGCCCGGTCGGCGGCCTGGTCGGCGGCTTGCTGGGTGGCCTGACCGGCGCGCTCGGCGGCAAGTAATACCGCGCAGGCCGGTTGTCCGCCCCCGCGCGCGACAACTGCAGGATCCGATTCAGCGTAGCGGCCACGCGCTCATCCGCAACAGCGGGTACGAGCAGGCGCCGGGGGTAGCGGCAATCCCCGGCCCCAGTGGCACGCGATGCCAGATAGCCGCAAGCATTCTTACAGGGGTATTGCCATGCGTGCACGTCATCGCGTTGCCGCGCTGCTGGTCGGCGTCGGCGCGCTCCATCACGGCCTGGTCCAGGCCGATCCCCGCAGCCCGGTCCAGGGCGACCCGACCCTGACCCTCCCGAAGATCGCGCCAGCCCGTCCGGACAGCAGCGTGACCGTGCAGGTCGAGCGCCCGCAGTCAGCGCTGCAGGAACTGCTGGAAGCGCGCCTGACGCCGCGGCGCTTCCGCATCGAGGGCGTGAAGACGCTGCCGTTTGCCGAGGTGGCCGCGCAGTTCTCGCCGCTGGCAAACCGCGAGATCACGGTCGCGCAACTGCTCGAGGCGGCCAACACGGTGACGAAGATGTACAAGGACAAGGGCTACCCGCTGTCGTTCGCCTTCGTGCCGGCACAGGACTTCACCAACGGCGACGTGCTGGTCACGGTGGTGGAAGGCTACGTGGCGCGCGTCACGGTGACCGGCAAGGCCGGGCCGGTGGAAGGCCGCCTGCGCGCCATCGGCGAGAAGCTGCAGCAAGACCGCCCGCTGCGCCAGGAAACCTTCGAGCACTACGTCAACGTGCTGGCGCTGCAGCCGGGCATGCAGGTGGCCGCGACGGTGCAGCCGCCGACGACCACCGACGGCGCCAGCGAGATGGTGCTCGACGTCAAGCGCAAGCCGATTACCGTCGGCACCGGCATCGAATACATGTCGCCGGGCCTGCGCGCGATCGCCACCGCGACCACCAACGGCCTGACGCCGCTGGGCGAGCAGGTGTCGGTGTCGGCGCTGTTCCCGAAGGGCCGCGACAATGAGGAGTACTACGCGGCCAGCTACGTGCAGCCGCTGGGCACCCAGGGCATGATCGCGCGCCTCAATGCCTCGCACTACCGCGGTGTGCCGCAGAACGCGACGCTGCCGGGGATCGGCTTCAACCAGCGCTACATCAACGACACCAAGCGCATCGGCGGCTCGCTGAGTTATCCGCTGCTGCTGAGCAATGCCCACTCGCTGACGCTGACAGGCGGCTTCTACGGCGCCGACCAGTTCGAGCGCTACACCCACACCACCACCGGCACCAAGGTCACGCTCGGCACCAACGTGCGCGTGGGCACCGCCGAGCTGACCTACGTGCAGCGCGGCGAAGGCGTGACCCGCAACGCCACGCTGGGCCTGTACAAAGGTTTCGATGCACTGGGCGCCAGCCGCGAGAACAATGTCAACGACCTGAGCTTTTTCCGCACGCGGTTGCTGCTGTCGCAAGCCATGGACCTGCCTGCCCGCTTCGGCCTGACGCTGTCCGCGGCCGGCCAGTACAGCGGCAACAAGCTGGCTTCGGGCGAGCAGATCAGTTTCGGCGGGCGCTTCTTCGGGCTGGGCTATCCCGCCGGCGAAGTGGCGGGCGACAAGGGGTGGGGCGCGTCGGCGGAGATCAGCCGGCTGTTCACGCCGGACATGGCCTATCTGCGCACGATCCAGCCCTATGTGCTGGCCGACGTGGCGCGGGTGTTTTCCAACAGCGTTTCGCTGTCGCACCGCAAGCTGTCGTCGGTGGCGCTCGGCGCGCGCTTCTCGGACCGGCGCTTCTACACGCTCGACCTGTCGGTGGCGCAGCCGGTCGGCGACATGCCAACCAATGCCAAGCACCGCTCGCCGCGGATCAATGCCACCTATTCCTACCAGCTTGACTGAGGCGCGCCCGATCGGCTTCCAGGTCTTCCAGGTTTCCCTGCACCCGGCCGGCGGCAGTATTGCGCCGGCCGCTTTTTTCAAGCCGGCAGTCCAGGCAGGAACGACACGCAGCGCAAACCGCGAGCGGCCCGGCTCAGGTCACACGGAAGCCGACCTTCAGCGTGACCTGGAAATGTGCGATCTTGCCGTTCTCGATATGGCCGCGTGTTTCCACCACTTCGAACCAGTCGATGTTCTTGATGGTTTCGCCAGCCTTGGCGATGGCGCTGCGGATGGCCGCATCGCAGCTATCCGGCGAAGAGCCGACGATTTCGACCAGCTTGTAGGTATGGTTCGACATGTCCCTCTCCTTGGCGGGCGGGCCCGCGGGGTTCCATCCATCATAGGCGCCATGCGCCGATAGTCCCAAGGCCGGTGCCGCCGGCACAGATCCTGTTACACATCGCCCTTTGCCAGTGGCGTATGCGGCTGCTACGCTGCGGTCCCGCGCACCACAGCCCGCGCCGCGACTTACCGAATGTTCCGCCGTACCTTATTGGGCCTTGCCCTCGCCGCCGCCGTCTCGGCCTTCACCTCGTTCAGCCCCTTCGCCCTGATCGCGCACGCGCGTTCCGCGTCTGGCTTCGACCAGGTCACCGAATCCATCGCCAACAGCATCAGCGACACCTTCAACGAAGCGGTGGCCAACCACCTGCCCTCGCGCTCCGACAGGCCGGTGCAGCCGCCCGAGGCCGGGCCCGCGCCGGGCAAGCCGTTTGCGCAGGGCAGCGGCTACACGCTGTGCTTCGTGCCTGACGGCGCGAGCTGCCAGGCGCTGCTGGTCAATGCGATCCGCAGCACGCGCCGGCAACTGCTGATCCAGGCTTACTCGTTCACCAGCGCGCCGATCGCCGAGGCCGTGGCGCAGGCGCACCGGCGCGGCGTGGACGTGCGCGTGATCCTCGACAAGAGCCAGCAGTCGGAGCGCTATACCAGCGCCACCTATCTCAAGCACGCGGGCGTGCCGGTGGTGATCGACAACAAGCCCGCGATCGCGCACAACAAGGTGATGGTGTTCGACGACCAGGCGGTATTCACCGGCTCGTTCAACTTCACCAAGTCGGCGCAAGAACGCAATGCCGAGAACGGCATGCTGATCCGCGGCGACGCCGCGGTGGTGAAGGCCTATACCGACAACTGGCACAAGCGCTACCGGCAATCGCGCGCGTATTGAGGCGCTTGCTGCCGGCAAAGGAAAGCGCCAGCACGACGGCGCGCGCGGTGGCAAACTTGCGGCTGGCGCGCGGCACCCGCGGCGCATTCCGCCTACCCCTAGGATATGTGAACAGACCCTAGTGAGCCATTCCGGAGAGCCTTTGCCATGACAGCCATTCCCGACAGCCAATGGATCCGCGTCGACAGCGCCGCGGGCAGTTTCGACGCCTACCTCAGCCTGCCGCCGGCTGGCGTCCAGCCCGGCGCACCCGGCATCGTGCTGCTGCAGGAAATCTTCGGCGTGAACGAACACATCCGCGCGGTGGCTGACCAGTACGCCGCGGACGGCTATGCAGTGCTGGCGCCCGACGTGTTCTGGCGCGATGCGCCGCGCGTCGAACTGGGCTATGCCGGCGACGACATGGCGCGTGCGATGGCGCTGCGCCAGGCAGTGGACATCGAAGCCGCGGTGGGCGACATCGCCGCCGCCGTGCAGACGCTGCGCCAGCGCACCGGCGCCGGCAAGGTCGCAGCGGTGGGCTACTGCTTCGGCGGACTGCTGTCGTACCTGAGCGCTGCGTGCGGGCTGGTCGACGCGGCGGTGCCGTACTACGGTGGCGGTATCCAGAACCAGCTGCAGGAAGCGGCGAACATCCGCGTGCCGGTGCAATTTCACTACGGCGCGCTCGATGCGCACATCCCGCCCGCCGCGGTGCAAAGCGTGCGCGACGCGATGGCCGGCAAACCCCGCACCGAGATCCACGTCTACGACAACGCCGACCACGGCTTCAACTGCTGGGCGCGGGCCTCATACCACCAGCCCAGTGCCGCGCTGGCACACGGGCGCGCGCTTGCCTTCCTGGCGCAGGCGCTGTAACAGCTCCGGGAGGCGCCCATGCGCGCCTCGCCGCCTTGCCATGGCAAGGCGGCAGCCCTTATCCTCGGCGCTTGGCTTCAAAGACTTGCTGGACCCTCAAACCATAAAACGGAGACCACCATGCAGTCAGAGCAGCAGCGCGCCCTGCGCAACACCATCCCCGATGCCATCGCCCGCTCGGTACGGCGCAGTCCTGCCAAGACCGCGATCCGCTTCGGCGAGCGGGCCTGGAGCTACCGCGAACTCGACCTCGCCACCGCGCGCGTGGCTGGCGCGCTGGCACAATGGGGCCTGCGCCCCGGCGACCGCGTCGCGGCCTTCGGCAAGAACTCGGATGCGTACGTGCTGCTGTGGCTGGCTTGCCTGCGCAGCGGCCTGGTCCACGTGCCGGTCAACTTCTCGATGACGCGGCCGGAAGTGGAGTATCTCGTCACGCAATCGGGCGCCAGCGCGATCTTTGCCGATCCAGCACTGGCCGAGCGCGTCGAGGGCCTGCCGTGCCGCGTCAGCGGCACGCTGCATGGCGGCAGCAGTGCGCGCGATATCCTCGCCGCGGCGGCCAACGGGCCCGAGGCACCGCTGCTCGACAGCCTTGCCGACACCACGCCGGCGCAGATCCTCTACACGTCCGGCACGACTTCCGCACCCAAGGGCGCGGTGCTGACCCACCGCGCGCTGCTGGCCGAGTATGTCAGCACCATCGCCGCCTGCGACATCCGCGCCTCGGACTATTCGCTGGCCGCGCTGCCGCTGTACCACTCGGCGCAGATGCACGTGTTCCTGATGCCGCTGCTGTTGTGCGGCGGCACCACGCTGATTGCCGACAGCCCTGAGGCAGGCTACTGCCTGCGCACCATCCATGCGGAAGGCATCGCCAGCTTCTTTGCCCCGCCCACGGTCTGGATTTCGCTGCTGCGCCACGCCGAGTTCGATCCCGCCAGGCTCGGCGCGCTGGTCAAGGCCTACTACGGCGCATCGATCATGCCGGTGCCGGTGCTCCTTGAGTTGCAGCAGAAGCTGCCGGCGCTGCGCTTCTACAACTGCTACGGGCAAAGCGAAATCGGGCCATTGGCGACAGTGCTGGGCCCCGACGAGCATGCGGCGCGGCCCGCGTCGGCAGGGCGGCCAGTGCTGAATGTCGAGACGCGCATCGTCGACGAGACTATGCGGGACGTCCCTCCGGGCGAGCTCGGCGAGATCGTGCACCGCTCGCCGCAACTGCTGACCGAATACTGGGACAAGCCGGAACAGACCGCCGAAGCGTTTGCCGGCGGATGGTTCCATTCCGGCGATCTTGGCTACATGGATGCCGAGGGGTACCTGTACGTGGTCGACCGGATCAAGGACGTGATCAATTCAGGCGGCGTGCTGGTATCGAGCCGGGAAGTGGAAGAGTGCCTGTACACGCATGGCGCGGTGGCTGAAGCGGCCGTGTTCGCATTGCCTCATCCGAAGTGGGTCGAGGCAGTGGCCGCGTGCGTGGTGCGCAAGCGCGGCCAGGAGGCCAGCGAAGACGCGCTGATCGCGCATGCGCGCCAGGCGCTTGCGCCGTTCAAGGTGCCCAAGCGCATCGTGTTCGTCGACGACCTGCCGCGCAACACGGCCGGCAAGCTGCTCAAGCGCCAGCTGCGCGAGGATTACGCGCAGCTGTTCAGCACCGAAGCCTAGCCGGCCGGCGCTGGTATCGGTCAGTACGGCACCGCGACGCCGTTCTCGACCTTGACGCGGTCGCCAATGCGCATCTGGTAGGCGTTGGACTGCGTCAGCGTCAGGTAGGCGTTGTCGCTGGTGCGCACGCGCACGCGGTAGGCCTGCGCGCTGGTGCCGGTACGCTTCTCGACCTCGTTGCCCGCCACGGCGCCGACCACGGCGCCGCCGATGGTTGCTACCGTATTGCCGCGGCCGCCGCCGACCTGGTGACCGAGCAAACCACCGACGATGCCACCGACCACGGCGCCCGCGCCGCTGGTCGAAGGCGGCTGGCCGGCAACCACTTCGATGGCCTCTACCCAGCCGTAGCGCACACCGTACGCCTGGTTGCCGTAGTTGTTGTTGCCATAGTTATTGTTGTCGTAGCCGCCGTCCGGATATTGCTGCTGCGGATAGCCCTGTTGCGGATAGCCTTGCTGCGGATATTGTTGCTGGGGGTAGCCCTGCTGCGGGTAACCCTGTTGTGGATAGCCCTGCTGCGCCGGGTAGCCGCTGATGGTGGTGCCGCTGGTGCCAGAGTTGCCGCCATAGTTTCCACCATACGCGGTATTGGTGCCATAGCTGCCGTAGCCGCCGCCATACCCACCGCCGTACCCCCCGCCATAGCCGTTGTCATAGCCATACGGCGTGGCACACCCGGCCAGCGCACCGGCGCCCAGCACCGCAAGCACAACCGAACGAAAGGGGATGGACATGGCTCGACTCCTGCGCACTGCGCGTATTGATGATTGCGCGCGAGTCTAGGGCCGCCCGCGGGCGGCGGGTGTCACCGGAGCTTTTGATTGGTAACCGCCTGTAACCGGATGCTCGGCGGCGGGTTGGCGCCCGGCTGGCGGGCTCAGCCGCGCTCGGCGCCGTCGTCGTTGAACTGCGTGATGCGCGCCACGCGGAAGGTGTTGCGCAGCGATTCCAGCTCGGTCCGGTGCAGCATCGCCAGCCGGTTCAGGCTGCGCTCGCCCTTGGCCAGCAAGTGTACCTGCACCACGCGCCGGTCCTCGGGATTAAGCCGGCGCTTGACCAGCCCCGCCGCCTCGCAGCGGTTGACCAGCGCCACCACGCCGTGCTGCTTGGCCTGCAGGCGTTCGGCCAGCTCGCCGATCGAGGCCCATTCCTTGTCGGCGCTGCCGCGGATATGCAGCAGCAGCAGGTACTGCTGCACGGTCAGCCCTTCCTCGCGCGCCGCGTCCTCGGAAAACCGCAGGAAGCGCCGCAGCTGATAGCGGAAGTCCGAGAGCGCCTCGAAGTCCGCCTTGGTGAGCGGCGCAGGGTTGCGGGACGAGGCTGGCTTGCTGGGCATAGGACTAGGCGGAAGGACGACGGAAAGCGCGAGAGAAGACGGGAACTTGCCCGCCGCCGGCGCAGTGCGGCCGCGGGCGCCCGCAATTATAGGGCGGCGCCGGCATGTTGGACGCGCCACAGGCATGTGCGCCGGATGTGCCGATGTGACGCCGGGCTATGGCAGAATCTGTGCGGTTGCAGACACCCTAACCCACCGGAAACCGCATCGATGTTTACGGAAATCGCCCTCTTCCTGCTGGATACCATCTTTACCTTGTTCGGCATGGCCCTGCTGCTGCGCGTCTGGATGCAGCTGACGCGGCTGCCGACGCGCAACCCGGTCTCGCAGGGCGTGTTCCAGATCACCGACTGGCTGGTGCGGCCGCTGCGCCGGATCATCCCGGGCGTGGGCGGCATCGACTGGGCCACGGTGGTGGCGGCCTGGCTGACGGCGGTCGTGTTCCTGTTGCTGGTCGCGCTGTTCAGCAACGCCGACCTGCTGGCGTTCCTGCCGGCGGTGCTGCTGACCGCGTTGCTGTACGTGCTGAAGTGGGCGATCAGCCTGGTGATGTGGGTCACGCTGCTGATGGCGATCCTGTCGTGGGTCAACCCGCATTCGCCGATCACGCCCGCCATCGACCACCTGACCGCGCCGGTGCTGCGCCCGATCCAGCGCGTGGTGCCGCGCCTGGGGGGCTTCGATATCTCGCCGCTGGTGCTGTTCGTGATCGCGCAGATCCTGCTGATGGTGATCGCCAGGCTGGGCGCGAGCGTGTTCAACATGCACTTTTGAGGACCGCAGGCCGCTGCGATGGCGCCGGTGCGGATCGGCGCATTGTCCAGATGCCTGGACAGTGTTTCGAGAATTGACGCTTTTTCTGCTTAGTGTGAAGTCCTACATTACAGGCAACGTGGCGCTGCAGCCACGAACCCTGCCAAGAAGGACCACACACCATGAAGACCCTCGCACAACGCCGCAGTCTGGCGCTTTCCCTGCTGTGCGCGGCCGGCCTGTCGTTTGCCGCCGTTGCCGCGCACGCCTCTGAACCCGTTTCCGATATCGCACGTCTGGACGGCAGCATCGCCCACGTCGGCAAGGTCGACCCGTTCCTGGACGGCGCCCGCATCGGCCGCGCCGATCCGTACACCGACGGTGCGAAGCAAGGCAAGGTCGATCCGTTCACCGACGGCGCCGCCATCACCGACCGCCGCGACAGCTTCACCGAAGGCGCCTGAGCATCCGCGTTTTCCCTTGCCGCGGCCTCGCGCCGTGGCGGCCCGCCGGCGTCCTCAACCCGCCGGCCGGGCCTCTCCCTGTGCCAGGCCGCTTCCGTCCTCCACGTCCTCCACGTCCTCCACATCCCCCACGTCCGCCTGCGCGTCGCCCTCGGGCACAGCGCCTTCCCTCGCCCACTCGCCGGGCTCGACCCCTTCGAGGCCTGACTCGGGCCCCAGCTCCGACACCATCATCGACTCGATCGCTTCCATGAACACGCGCACCTTGCGCGGCTGCAGGCGCCGGTCCGGCAGCAGCGCAAACACGCGCAGCGGCGGCAGCGGGAAGTCCGGCAGCACCCGCACCAGGCGGCCCTGCGCGATCTCGGCCTCGCAGTAATTCACCGACAGGCGCGCGATGCCGAGGCCGGCCAGCGCGCCCTGGAGGCGCAGTTCAGCGTTGAAGGTCTGCATGCGCGGGCGGATCGGCACGGAGACGGACTCGCCGTCGCGGGAGAATTCCCAGACGGTGTCGCCGGGCGTGGTCAGCGTCGGCATGTTGGCCAGGTCTTCCGGGCGCAGTTGCGCCGGGAGGCTGGCCGCCAGCGACGGCGCGGCAAACAGGCCGCGCTCGACGTGGTAAATGCGGCGGGCCACCGTGCCCGAGTCGGGCAGGTCGGCATCGACGATGACGAAAGCCACGTCAAACCCATCGCGGATCGGGTCGACCAGTCCCTGCGTGATTTCCACCGCCACATCGAGTGCCGGATGCGCGGCGAGTGTGCGGCAGATCACCCCGCCCAGTTGCTGGGCGCCGAATTCATAAGGCGTGGCAATGCGCAGCACGCCCTGCACGCGTTCTTCGCGCGCCAGCGTCTCCTGGCGGATCTCGCGCAGCCGCGCAAACAGCGGCGCCACATCGCGATAGACGGCCTTGCCGGCATCGGTGAGGCGCATACGCCGCGTGGTGCGCTCCAGCAGCTTGGCGCCGATGGCGGTTTCCAGCCGCGCCACCGCGGCCGAGACGCGCGACTTGGGGCAATCGAGCTGCTCCGCCGCGGCCGTGAACGTTCCCTGCTCAACGACGCAGCAGAACGCTTCCCAGTCGTTCCATTGAATTGTTTGATTCACCGGACAATGTTTCCCTGACAGCCTGTAGTTCTCTGCGGCACGCGACATTATGCTTTAGCGATGCAACAAACGCCTGCACCGGCGGCACCGGACGGCTCAGCCCTGGCGCTGGCAACGACAGTCCCGGCAGCCTCCGCTCCCGCCTCGATCCCGGCCTCCGCCCCAGCGCACCCCCGCATGCAACTCGCCAGTCACCCCGAAATGGGTCACTGGCGTCTTTCATTGTTCGGCCTGACGCTCGGCCTGGTCACCGGCATCGACTTTTCTTCCACGCTGATGATGGGCGTGGCCAGCCAGCATATCCAGGGCGGCGTCGGCGCCGCGCCCGAAGATTACCTGTATGCGGTCTCGGCCTATGCCGCCACTGCGGTGCTGATGAACATGGTGCTCGACCAGGTTGCGCGCCGCACCACGTACAAGCGCTTTACGCTGGCGTCGCTGGTGGTGTTCATCCTGGGTTCGCTGATCTGCGCCGAGTTTGCCAGCCCCGCCGGGCTGATCTCCGGCAAGGCGGTGCAGGGCCTGGGCGCCGGGGGCCTGTTCGCGGCCTCGCGCATCCTGGTGCAACTGGTGTCGACGCCGGCCGAACGCGGCGCGCTGATGCTGCGCTTCGGCGGCGGCGCGTTCTCGATGCTGGCGATCACGCCGTGGCTGACCAGCATTTTCCTCGACGATATCGGCTGGCGCGCGGTGTTCCTGTTCCAGGCCGGCATTGCCTTGCCGGTGCTGCTGTCGGTGGCGCTGACCTACCCCACGCGCGCGCCGCGCGACCCGCATCCGCCGGTGTCGACACTGGACTGGCCCGCCGCGATCGCGGCGGCGGCCGGTGCGCTGGTGTTCCTGCACACGCTGCAGGAAATGCGCTACACACGCTTCTTCAGTTCGCTGGAAATGCCGCTGGCCGCGCTGTGCGGCCTGGCGCTGTTCGCCTTCGCCGGCTGGCGGCTATACCGCCATCCCGACCCGTGGATCGACCTGTCGCGGCTGGCCGGGCGCCAGTATCTCTACGGGCTGGGCTTCTACACGCTGTACTACCTGATGTCGTCGGCATGGGCCTTCCTGCTGCCGTCGCTGACGCAGACCGGCCTGGGCCTGACCTTCCGCACCACCTGCATGCTGCTGGCAACCAGCGGCACGGTGGCAACCATCGGCGCCATCGTCATCACGCTGGGTATGGCGCTGGTGTTCCGCAAGCGGCGCGTGATCGCACTTGGCTTTATCGTCTATGCCTGCGCCGCGATGCTGTTTTCGCACCAGCTGATGCCGGGTGCGCCCGACTACGCGCTGGTGCCCGTGGTGCTGCTGGAAGGGCTGACGCCGGTGCTGCTGATGGTGCAGGTGGCATCGATGACCTACCTGGAGGTGCCGGTCGAGGATTTCTCGCACGCCTACCAGTTCAAGAACGTGTGCAAGCAGATTGCCTCGGCCGTGGGTACCGGCCTGGCCAGCGTGTTCATGCAGGACGGGCTGGCCGAGCACCGCACCCACCTGGCCGAGCAGGTCACGCGCTTCAACCCCGCGCTGCAAACGCCCGATGCGCTGTCGGCCGCGGGGCTGGCCAAGATCTCGCAGGAAATCGACCGGCAGGCCACGCTGCTGGCCGGCATGGACATGCTGCACGGCTTCGCGGTGATCTGCGTGCTCGGCGCGGTGTTCGTGCTGGTGCAGCGCAGCTTCCGCTAGGACGTCATCCTCCTCCTATAACAAGGGAGGCGGTGCAGGAGACAGCATGGCGGCGGCGCTGCGCGCGGGCGCCGCCAAACCCATGCCGCGGTCGCGCCGCTGGCGGCCCGGTACTGGCGTTGTGCCGCCATTTCCTCTACCCTTTCGGCCTTTCCGTGCCAATCCGGCGGCCCGCGCCGGTGCTACACCGATGGCCAGTTCCACCGACTCCCCCCGCGACGCGCAGGCGCCCCAGAGCGCAGGCAGCGCCGCCGCGCCCGAGAAGCCAAGCGACAGCTATGTGCAGTCCTTTGCACGCGGGCTGTCGGTCATCCGGGCCTTCAATGCCCAGCACCCCGCGCAGACGCTGACGGAAATCGCCCAGGCCAGCGGCCTGACGCGCGCGGGCGCGCGCCGCATCCTGCTGACGCTGGTGGGACTGGGCTATGTGCAGGCCGACGGGCGGCTGTTCCGGCTGACGCCCAAGATCCTCGACCTTGGCTTTGCCTACCTGACCTCGATGCCGTTCTGGAACCTGGCCGAGCCGATCATGGAGACCCTGTCGCAGCAGGTGCATGAAAGCTGCTCGATCTCCGTGCTGGATGGGACCGAGATCGTCTACGTGCTGCGCGTGCCGGCGCGCAAGATCATGACCATCAACCTGTCGATCGGCAGCCGGCTGCCGGCGTACTGCTCGTCGATGGGCCGCGTGCTGCTGGCGGGGCTGAATGAAGCGGAGCTGGACGGCGTGCTGCGCGCCACCGAGCTGCGCGCGCGCACCGGCCGCACCGTGACCGACATCGATGCGCTGAAAGCCATCGTCGCCGATATCCGCAAGCGCGGCTGGGCCCTCAACGACCAGGAGCTGGAAGAGGGACTGGTGTCGCTGGCGGCGCCGATCCGCAACCGCGCCGGCCAGACCATCGCCGCGATCAATATCAGCGGCCAGGCCAACCGCACCAGCGCGCAGGAAATGCTGGAGCGCTTCCTGCCGCCGCTGCTCGAAGCTTCGGAGAAAATTTCAGGGCTGGTCGGGCTGCGTACCTGAACGCCGCCCGCGCCGGCCGGCTTAGCCGGCCACCGGCAGCGCCACGCTGCCGAACTCCGCCGAACGCGTGCCGTCCAGCGGCCGGTTGCTGGCGCCGAAATACGCAAAGGCCACCGACAGCTTGACCGCGTTGGAGGCATTGCGCCCCGCCGCATGGAACAGCCGGCTATCGAAGAACAGCACATCGCCGCGGTGCAGCGCGAGCGGGCGCGCCGCCTGCAGCAGCGGCTGGCTGGCGGGGTGCGCCTCGATCAGGAACTCGGCCGGATCCAGTTGGCCCGGCTCCAGCGCCGCGCGGTGCGATCCCGGGATGACGCGCAGCACGCCGTTGCTTTCGTCCTCGTCGCCCAGGGCCAGCCACACCGTCACCAGTTCGGGCTTGGCAAACGACCAATAGCGCGTATCGCGGTGCCAGCCGGTCTGGCTGCCGTAGTGCGGGTGCTTGGTCATCACGCAGTTGTGGTGCGCCAGCGTCAGGCATGCGGGTTCGCCCAGCAGCGCCTGCACCACCAACACCAGCTTCGGGTCGGTGGCCCAGTCGTGGAACACCACGTCGCGGCCGTAGGCCTGGCGCAGCCGCCTGACGGTGCCGCCGCCGGCGGCGTCGCGCGCGGCCGGGGCGCCGGGATAGCCCAGGTCGGCCTCGAACTCCACCGGTGGCACCACCGCCGCCAGGTGCTTGCGCGCCACCGCTTCCAGCGCGGCGCAGTCTTCCTCGTTGCCGAAGCCGCGCAGGATCACGAAGCCGTTGGCGTGAAAGGCCTGCGCCAGGCGCAGCAGCGCGTCGGAATCGGCAGCGTCGGGGGTCAGCACGGCAGCGGCAGGAAGGTCGGCAGGCAGGTCGGCAGCGGGATCCAGCGAGGCAGTCATTGCAGCGGAAGGAGAAAGAAGCACGGGTGGGCCGTCGGTGGCCCGACAGGCTCATGATGCCAGAACCGGCGCAATCTGGCGCAACCGCTGCGCCATTCAGGTGCACCGCCGCCTGCCCCGGGGTGTCTCCGTTCGGAAACAGACGGTGCCGCGTGCCGCGCACGCCGCTACAATGCGCTGGACTGCGTCCCCCACTTTTGCCGCCGGTCCGGCTCCCTTCCAAACTCCTTTGCGCCGAGGTCCAACGTGACAGCTCGCCCACGCATCGTCGCTTCGCTGGCCGAGGCCCAGGCCCAGCTGGGCCGCATCGTCCTCGGCAAGCCGCGGCAAGTAAGGCTGGCGCTGGCCTGCATGCTGGCGGGGGGCCACCTGCTGCTGGAAGACGTGCCCGGCGTGGGCAAGACCACGCTGGCGCATGCGCTGGCGCATACGCTCGGGCTGCAGTACCAGCGCGTGCAGTTCACCAGCGATCTGCTGCCGGCGGACCTGATCGGCGTCTCGGTGTTCGTGCGCGATGCGGGCGAATTCCGCTTCCACCGCGGCCCGGTGTTCGCGCAGGTAGTGCTGGCCGACGAGATCAACCGGGCTCCGCCCAAGACCCAGAGCGCACTGCTCGAAGCCATGGCCGAGCGGCAGGTGACGCACGACGGCACCACGCACGCACTGCCGGCACCGTTTTTCGTGATCGCCACGCAAAACCCGCTGGAGCAGCTGGGCACCCATGCGCTGCCTGAATCGCAACTCGACCGCTTTACCATGCGCGTGTCGCTGGGCTATCCCGATCCGGCCTTCGAGCGCGTGCTGTACCTCGGCGGCGCCAGCGCGGCGGAAGCCACGCCAGTCATGGATGCCGCGCAGGTGCTGGCTTTGCAGCAGGCCGCCGCGCAGGTGTACGCCAGCCCCGCCCTGGTCGATTATGTGCTGGCACTGGTGCAGGCCACGCGCCACCACGGCGGCTTTGCCGCGGGCCTGTCGCCGCGTGCCGGGCTGTCGCTGCTGGCCTGTGCGCGCGCATGGGCCCTGCTGGGGCAGCGCGAACTGGTGCTGCCTGAGGATGTGCAGGCGGTCTTTGCCGCCGTTGCCGCACACAGGCTGCTGCCGGCGGGCGGCGGCAGCCCCGCCGCGGTGGATGGCGAGCTGGCGGCACTGCTTGCCGGCGTGGCCATCCCCTGACGCCCATGGCGAGCGATCCGCTGCGGACGTCGCATAACAATGGGGGCGCCGCCGCACACCATCGCTTGTCCAGGCCGGGGCTGTTCGCGTCCGCCAGGCTCTTCCGCCAGCGCATTGCCGCACGCCGGCCGTCCGGCGGCACGGTGCGGCTGGACCGGCGCCATCTCTATATCCTTCCCGCGCGGGGCGGCATCGGCTTTGCCGTGCTGCTCAGCGCGATGCTGCTGACCTCGCTGAACTACAACATCAGCCTGGGTTTCGCGCTGACGTTCCTGCTGGCCGGCATGGGCATGTCGTGCATGTGGCTGGCGTATCGCAATCTGCTCGAACTGTCGGTAAGCGCGGGCCCGGTGGCGCCGGTGCATGCCGGCCAGTTGGCAGTGTTTGCGCTGCGCGTCGACAACGCGGAAACCGGTGCGCGCATCGGCATCGAGGCGCGCGTGCCGGCGCTGCCCGACGTGGCTCCCGCCACGCTGACGCTCGACGGCAACGCCAGCGGCGCGCTTGCGCTGCACGTGCCGGCGCCGCAGCGCGGACGGCTGGCGCTGCCGCGCGTGGTGATCAGCAGCCGCTTCCCATTCGGGCTATTCCGCGTCTGGAGCCATGCGGACCTGCCGCTGTCGACGCTGGTCTATCCGGCGCCGGAAGCCAACGCACCGCCCCCGCCCGCCGCGCATCGCCCAGGCGCGGACGACGCGGGACATGCGGCGGCCGCCGTGCCGAGCGACGACGGCATCGACCAGTTGCGGCGCTACCGCAGCGGCGACCCGCTGCACCGGATCGCGTGGAAGCACAGCGCGCGCGCCGGCCGGTGGCTGAGCCGCAGTGGCGATCCGCCGCAACGCCCGGCGCGCTGGCTCGACTGGCAGGCGATGCCCGCGGGCATGGACACCGAAGCGCGGCTATCGCGGCTGTGCGCCTGGCTGCTGGCCGCGCCGGACGATGCGGAAATCGGCCTGCGCCTGCCGGGTCTTGAACTGCCGCCCGCAAGCGGCGCGAGCCATCGGCGCGCCTGCCTGGAAGCGCTGGCGCTGTGGCCGCGGTATCCGGCGCGGCCCGGAGCCCGCCCATGAACACCGTGGCGCGTTCGCTGCGGCATGAAGACCACGGCATGCTGCTCGGCCAGCTGGCGCTGGTGCTGGCGCCGCAGGCACGGACGTTGCCGGTGTCGGTCAGCCTGCTGCTGGTGCTGCTGCTCGGCTGGCGCTGGCTGCTGTGGCGCCGGCGCGCGCCGCTGCCGTCGCGCTGGATGCTTGGCACCACCGCGCTGCTGGTGTTGCTGGTGGCCAGTGCGCTGGCCTGGCAGGCTGGCGGCGGCGTGGGCCGCGAGCTGGCGGTAGCGCTGCTGGGTGCGTTCGTCATCCTCAAGCTACTGGAGTGCCGTGCGCTGGCCGATGCCACGCTGGTCACACAGTTGTCCTTCTACCTGCTGCTGACGCTGTATCTGTCGGACCAGCCCTTCTGGCTGGCCCTGTACAGCCTGGCAATTGGCGCCTGGGTACTGCGCAACTGGCTGCTGCTGCACCACCCGGAGGCGCGCAGCCGGCTGGCAATCTGGCCGATGCTGGGCCGCATGGCGCTGCTCGGCCTGCCGTGGGCAGTGGCCACGTTCGTGCTGTTCCCGCGGCTGGAGCACCCACTGTGGCAGCTGCCGCAATCCGCGCCCACCGGCACCACCGGCCTCAGCGACAGCATGCGGCCCGGCAGCGTCGGCCAGCTGATCCGCTCACCGGCGCTGGCGCTGCGCGCCGAGGTCGCCGGCCCGCCACTGCCTGCC
Source organism: Cupriavidus sp. NPDC089707 (assembly GCF_044748965.1). NCBI lineage: Bacteria > Pseudomonadati > Pseudomonadota > Betaproteobacteria > Burkholderiales > Burkholderiaceae > Cupriavidus > Cupriavidus sp. NPDC089707. The sequence continues at coordinate 6,481 of NZ_JBIVHB010000028.1, read as the reverse complement.
GCGGCGCTGTACTGGCGCGCGCTGGTGCTGTGGGAGTACGACGGCACCACCTGGCGCCCGGCGCGGCAGCGCCTGCAAGCGCTGGCGCCTGCACCGTCTGCTGTCGCAGGCGGGCACGGAGTCGACTACAGCATCACGCTGGAGCCCAGTTCGCAGCACTGGCTGCTAATGCTGGACCGCGGGCAGGCCCTGTCGTCGTCCGCCGAAGCCGCCGTCACGCCAGACGGCGAGTTCATGGCGCGCCAGCCGGTGGACCAGCGCATCCGCTACCAGGCGCGCTCGATGCTCGCCCCGCCACCGGAGACGCTGGAGGCGCTGGATGCCGCCACGCGCCGGCTGGCGCTGGCCCTGCCCGCCGGTAACCCGCGCGCCCGCGCGCTGGCGTCAACATGGGCCGCACAGCACGCCGATCCCGCCGCACGCGTACAGGCGGCACTGCGCCTGTTTGCCGCCGCGCCGTTTGCCTACACGCTCAGCCCACCACCGCTCGGCGCGGAACAGGTCGACAGCTTTGTGTTCGACACCCGGCGCGGCTTCTGCGAGCACTACGCCAGCAGCTTCGTCTTCCTGATGCGCGCCGCCAGGGTGCCGGCACGGGTCGTCACCGGCTACCAGGGCGGTGAATACAACCCCATTGGCGGCCACTACGTCGTGCGCCAGTCCGACGCCCACGCCTGGGCCGAAGTCTGGCTGGACGGCCGCGGCTGGGCGCGCGTGGATCCGACCAGCGCGGTCGCGCCCAGCCGGATCGAGCAGGGCCTGGACGCCGCCCTTGGCGCCGAGGCCGCGGCATGGCGCCCGGCCCACCAGCCGGGCTGGCTGCAGGACGTCCGCTGGGCCTACGAGGGCATGGTCTACCGCTGGCAGCGCTGGGTCCTGCAGTATGACCACGCGCAACAGGCGCGCCTGCTGGCCACCCTCGGCACCGGGGCCAGTGCCGGGCAACTGCTGGCTGGCGCACTGGGCGTGCTGTGCCTGCTCGTGCTGGTGCCGCTGTGGCGGCGCCGGGAGCAGTCCGATCCGATCGACATCGCCTACGACCGCTTTTGCGAACTGTTGGCCCGGCACGGCTGCATGCGCGCACCCGCCGAAGGCCCGCAAGACTTCGCCGCACGCGCCAGCGCCCGACTCCCACAGGCTGCCGCGCCCATTGCGGCGGTTGCCGCGGCCTACATCGGGCAGCGTTATGGCAAGGGCGATCCGACGCGCGCACGCCAGGCGGCAGAGCGCATGCGAGCAGGTACGCGGGACATCGCCGGCGCGCTACGCCGGCAAAAATCCTCCCACTCGATATAATTGCATTTGTAATTATCACGAATGTAATCGATCCGCCGCCCGCGGACCACTTCCCGCCATGAATTTCGAAGCCCGCATAGATCGCTATTGCGCCAGCCATCCGGAAGCGCCGCGCGACCTGATCCTGGCATCGCGCCTGCTGCTGCGCACCGCGCGCCTGCTGCGCGCGCATATCGACCAGGCCCTCGCCCCCTTTGAACTGGATATGAACCAGTACCTGCTGATGAGCATGCTGTCGGCCGACGAAGGCCAGCCCAGCATGCCGTCCGAGCTGGGCACGACGCTGGACGCCACCCGCACGCAGATGACGCGGCTGCTCGATGGGCTCGAAGCGCGCGGCCTGCTGCGCCGCCAGGTGTCGGCGCAGGACCGGCGCAGCCTCGACTTGCACCTGACCGCAGCCGGCCGGCGCCTGCTGGAGCGAGCCGCGCCCGTGGTCCATACCGCCTACGGCGAGGCCTGGGCACCGCTGGGCGCGAGCGGCCTTGCCAGTGCCACCCGCGCGCTGACGCAGCTGCACCAGACTCTGCAGCCATGACGACCGGCACGTCCTGGCAGCCGCTGTCGCGGCTGCGCGTCGGCATGCGCTGGTTGCGCTGGCTCAGTCATCGCCAGCGGCAGACGCTACTGATGATGCTGCTGGCGGCACTGACCGAGGCGCGCTTCGACGTGTTTTCGCACCCACTGCGGCTGACGCTGGTGGCCGTTGCCGGCCTGGCCCTGCTGGCGGGCTTCCTGTGGCACCAGTGGCATCACCGCGAGCCTGTGCTCCACGTTCGCGCGTTGCGCCAGCGGGTGGTACTGACCGGCCTCGCGATGTACTTCGTCTACTACATGATCAGCAACCTGAGCGGCTACCTGTTTCCGATCTACGCGGAGCAGGCGCTCAGGATTCCGCTGGCCACCACTGGCTGGCTCAACACCTTTGCCGCGCAAGCGGTGACGAGTTCGCGCACGGCTACCGCAGCAAGAACCTGATGCGGCAGATTGCCAGTTCGTTTGCCTCGGCGCTGGCCGCGGTGCTGCTGCAGAACCGCCAGTTCGCAATCCACGACAGCCTGCTGCATGCACTGGGCCAGCATCCCGCCGAGGCCCAGCAATGGATGGCGTCGGTGCAGGCGGCGCTGGCCGCGCGTGGCTTCGACATGGCACAGGCACACCAGGGCGCGCTGGCGCAACTCGCAGCAATGGTCGAGCAACAGGCCAGCCTGATTGCCTGCGAGGATATCTACCGATTGATTGCGGTGCTCGCGCTTGGCGCGGCGGTGTTCATGCTGGCGCAGCGGCGTCTGGCCTGAAACGCGCGTGTTTTCCCGCCATCAGTGGCCGGAACGCTAAATGGACTGCAGTGCGAAGAATCGGGGGAGGTGCGGAGTCGCCGCGCAAGCGGATGATGGCGCGGACGGGTCGCAGTGCCGGCAGACGCGGCAACGGCGAAATACCTGCTCAGAACAGCGACAGCTGGCGCATGCCAAAACCGATGGTTTCTTCGACGCGCGCGCGCGCGTGGGCGAGCGAACCTTCTGCGCCAGAGTAATTGCCGGCGGCCCAGTGGTAGACCACGGGCACGTCGCCGCGCTCGGACAGGCGCACTTCGCCAAGCTTGTCGCCGCGTTCATTGCGGTAGAAATGCGAACGGTAGCCGCGCTCCCAATGCGGGGCGACTACCTTCCTGCGCCGCCGGGGCTTCGGCGCGGAGCCGGCCGACGACGTCGTTGACGTCAGTCGCCGCGCTCTATCGGTACCCGGCGATGTGGCGCGGGTGAAATCCAACTGCATAGACTTCCTTTTTGTCGATTCAGCAGAACCAGGGCCGGCGGGGGCTACCGCCGCATGCTTCGTGCATCGCAGTCGAGATAATACCTGTTGGCGCGCCTTCTGTAAGTAATTGGTTGTGCGGAATGCCGCTTCCCATAAGGCTTAGCGGGCCGTATACCGGTCTGGGTATACGGCCCGCGCGGCCCGTGTAAACGGCAAAGCCTTGTCTGTTAACGATTGCGGACAGCGCCGCATCGATCGGCATTAACCGATATCGAGCGGAATGAATATGCGGGCATCGTCGCGTTGCACCAGCAGCGCCACCTGCTTGCCAGACTTTGCCACCAGCGATTTCAGTTGCTCGGCCGTAGTGATCGGCGTGCCGTTGAGCGACAGGATCACGTCGCCCGGCTGGATGCCCACCCGCGCCGCGGGTCCGCTCACGTCTTCGACCACCAGGCCGCCTTCAGTGCCGCTGTCGCGCTTTTCCGCCGGCGACAGCGGACGCACCGCCAGCCCGAGCCGGCCGCTGGCCTCATTGGCACCGCCCTTCTGTGCCACCACCTGGTCCTTGGCCGTGCCGATTTTCACCGACAAGGTCATCGGCTCACCCTTGCGGATAATCTTCAGCGAGCTTTGCGTGCCGGGCTTGAGGTCGGCCACATGCTCGGGCAGGTCGCCCGAATGGTCGATCACGTCGTTGCCCAGTTGCACGATCACGTCGCCCGGCTTCAGGCCGGCGCGCGCTGCGGGACTGTCCGGCTCGACCGAGTTGACCAGCGCCCCGGTCGGCCTGGGCAATCCGAACGATTGCGCCAGCGCCTGGTTGACCTCCTGCACGCTGATACCGAGGCGGCCGCGCGTGACCTTGCCGGTCGCCACCAGCTGCTGCTGGACCTTGGTGGCCACGTCTATCGGTATCGCGAACGACAACCCCTGGTAGCCACCGGTCTGGCTGTAGATCTGCGCATTGATGCCGATCACCTCGCCACGCTGGTTGAACAACGGGCCGCCCGAGTTCCCCGGGTTAACGGCCACGTCGGTCTGGATGAACGGCACGTAAGTGTCATCAGGCAACGAGCGTGACTTGGCGCTGACAATGCCGGCAGTCACGGTATTCTCGAAGCCGTACGGCGAACCGATGGCCAGCACCGGCTCGCCGACGCGCACCTGCGACGGATCGCCCAGGCGAACCGTCGGCAGGTTCTTGGCATCGATGCGGATCACCGCCACGTCGGTCTGCGGATCGGTGCCCAGCACCTTGGCCTTGAACTCGCGGCGGTCGGTCAGCTTGACGGTCACCTCTTGCGCCCCGTCGACGACGTGTGCGTTGGTCAGGATCAGGCCGTCAGGGCTGACGATAAAGCCGGAGCCCAAGCCGCGCACCAGTTGCTGTTGGCCACCTTGCGGACCCTGGAACTGAGGGCCGAAACGCTTGAAGAACTGGAACAGCGGATCGTCTGGATCAATCCCCGGCGGCATCTGCACCGCGGTGCGTTGGGCACGCGCGGTCACGCTGATATTGACCACGGCGGGTCCATATTGCGCGACGATGCCGGAGAAGTCCGCCGGGGTAGCCACGGCCGCAGCTGGCTGCGCGGCCGCGACAGGCGCCGGCATGGAGGCGGCGTATCCGGGCGTGACGACTTCCTTCTGCAGATAGGCATACCCGCCGCCCAGGGCGGCGAGGGCCGCGATACCTACGGCCGTGCGAGCAATGGTCTGGCGAATCATGTCAGGTCCTTTCGTAGAAGATCTGGCGTCGGCATTGCGACGCGACGAGACCATGCTAGCGACCGAGACTTAAAACAGACTTAAGGTTGCGAGTGCTGCCATAACCTCTTTTCACAGATTCGCAAATTTTATCTTGCGCACAATTAAATTGTGTATAAGATATCGACATGGAACGCGACAACGACGCCACCTCAAATTGGCTGCTGCTCGATCGGCAACTATGCTTTGCTCTGTATTCGACATCGCTGGCTATGACCAAGCTGTACAAGCCGATGCTTGGTGAGCTTGGGCTCACTTATCCGCAATATCTGGTGATGCTTGTATTGTGGGAGAGCGAGACGCTAACGATATCGGACCTGGGCGTACGACTTGCGCTGGATTCCGGAACCTTGACGCCGCTACTCAAGCGCCTGGAAGCAGCCGGGCTTGTCAAGCGCAACCGTGATACCGGCGACGAACGCCGGGTACTGGTGCGCGTGACCGACTCCGGGCTGGCGCTGCGCAAAGCGGCCGAACGCATTCCCGAACAGATGTTGTGCGCCACGCAGTGCCCGATCGAAGAGATCCAGGCCCTGACGCAGCGCCTGCATGCACTGCGGTCCACGCTGGAATCAGCGCGTACCGATTTCCCACCGCCGTATGACGGCAAGCCTTGAGATGCCCCTGCGGGCAACCAAACCGGAGCCTTAAATGAAACTCGAAAAAGTCGTTTATACCGCCCAAGCCAAAGCCACGGGCGGCCGCGATGGCCGGGCCACTACCTCCGATGGCCAACTGGATGCCAAGCTGGCAGTGCCCAAGGAAATGGGCGGCGCCGGCAATGGTCTGAATCCGGAACAGCTCTTCGCCGCTGGCTATTCGGCATGCTTCCTGGGTGCGATCCGGTACGTGGCGGGCCAGCAAAAGATCAATGTTCCGGCAGACGCCTCGATCGAAGGTGCTGTTGGCATCGGCCCGATCCCCCAAGGCTTCGGCATTCAGGTGGAACTGAAGATCTCGCTGCCGGGATTCGAGCGCGAGGCGGCGGAGAAGCTGGTGGAACAGGCTCACCAGGTTTGCCCGTACTCGAATGCCACCCGCGGCAATATTGACGTGACGCTGACGCTCGTCTGAGTCGACGCTATCAGACAAAACGGCCAGGATCGCGTTGCGGTCCTGGCCGTTTTACTTGGCACTCTCGTGCTGCACACAAAATGCACGCTTCTGCGCCGAACTCATCCGCTTTATCTCGATTTCCGCTTTCAGTGCCTCCGATTTGGATTCAAAACGAAGCTGGAGCATGACACGGATCGGCTTGCGCGATCGAGTATATTTCGCGCCTTTTCCCGACAGATGCTGGGCGAAACGGCGGGCAACGTCGGTCGTGATCCCGGTGTAGATGGAATCACCGGTGCATTCGAGCAGGTAGAGATACCAGGCGCCGTCGGCTGACATGAAGAGAAAATTGCTAGTCCAGCCGTGATGGTATTACGTCGATGCAAGGCACAGAAGGACTCGCGTTTAAAGCTGAAGCATAAAAGCAAAAACCCCTCGCAGCACACGCTGTCGAGGGGTTTTGCACAATAAGAGCCTGGCGATGACCTACTTTCACACGGGTAATCCGCACTATCATCGGCGCGGAGTCGTTTCACGGACCTGTTCGGGATGGGAAGGGGTGGTTCCAACTCGCTATGGTCACCAGGCATAAGGGGTT